>LJOT01000834.1 GCA_001672075.1 Anabaena sp. CRKS33 | reverse complement strand
GATTATGTGCATCTTTATCCAGAATTGGTATAAGCTGATAGACATTTAATTTGCATAATTAAAACAGGCAGGATGCCTGTTCCACAAGAGTTTTAGTTGTGAGCAATATACAATCTAAATGTCCAACAGCTTATTCATCCTGTTCATCCTTTAATCCTGGGTATCCTGATTCTGACATTATTTCTTTAAGGTTTCTTAGCTTTCTCAAGTTTCTGAGATTTCTGAGATTTATGGGCAATTAAAGATGGATACTGATCTTGCATTTCTAGAAGTTCGGGAATAGTGACAAATTCATAACCCTGTTTGCGAAACTTGCTAATGATTTCTGGTAATGCTTTAACAGTGTGAGTTCGATCTCCGCCTCCATCGTGCATTAATACAATACCGCCCGGTTTAGCTTCTCTAAATATATTATTCATTAACCGAGGTACAGTCGGACGTGAATAGTCTTTGGAATCAGATGACCACATAATAACAGCATATTTATTACTTTTAGCATAAGCTACCACCCCATTGGTCATGTTGCCACCAGG
>LJOT01000833.1 GCA_001672075.1 Anabaena sp. CRKS33 | reverse complement strand
GCCAAAGTTGCCCAGATATTTCAGGAAAATGATCCAGCCGGTACAACTAACTTAGCCGCTGTATTGCAAGATGCCCTGAATAACTACTTTCAACGCAAAGCAGCAGGTAACACTAAACCCAATGGGGAAACAATCTTAGTGATTACTGACGGTGAACCAGATGATCGCAAAGCTGTATTTGAGGTTATTATACAAGCTACCCGACAAATGGAAAAAGATGAAGAATTAGGAATTTCCATGATTCAAGTCGGTTCAGATGCTCAAGCCACCAAATTTCTCAAAGCCCTAGATGATCAATTACAAGGTGTGGGAGCTAAATTTGATATTTGTGATACAATAACCTTGGATGATTTAGAAGACATGAGTTTAACTGATGTTTTAATGAATGCCATCACAGATTAATTAACAAAAATTCCTAATATCTAATATCTGGAGAGTTTAGTCATGCTAGAAAACCGTGATTATACCTTGATTATTGATAAAAGCGGTAGCATGGCTACCCCAGATCAAAAAGGTGGAAGAAGTAGATGGGT
>LJOT01000173.1 GCA_001672075.1 Anabaena sp. CRKS33 | reverse complement strand
TGAGAAAATAGCTGGTTTATTCTCAATAATCTTGAGAATATAGTCAATAAGCCAACGAATTTACTAGGGTATTGACATCTTGACATTTTGTGCTAATATCATGGTGTATCGTCTGCAAGTTTCTATATCTAAAATATATACTGAGAATAATTATTACTAAATTAGAGGCTCAAAATCCAGACAATAAATTCTGTGTTAGGTAAAAGCCAACCATTGAGAATATAAAGTTTTATTTTGTTAACTTGATTAAGTATAATTCATGGTAAACTAATCATAATTTGGCAAATATTACCAAATAAGATCAATAACATAACTTATTAGTAATTCAGGCGTTGCTAAAACCAGGTATGAATTTAGGTGTAGAGCCGAGAATCCCTACCCATGGAAGGTCTTTACAAGGGTTTTGAAATCATCAAAAATCATTTTCATACCTCAAATCAGCAACGCCGTAATTCAGAGGAAACCAGGAAATCTGCAATCTGAGGATTATGTAAATGCTGCTATATTTAAGAATTGAAAACTTTGCCTTAATTGATCATTTAGAATTAGATTTTGGGGCAGGTTTGAACGTATTAACAGGGGAAACGGGGGCAGGAAAATCAATTATATTAGATGCCATTGATGCAGTTTTGGGTGGTAAAGTCTCTAGTCGAGTCATTCGCACTGGTACAAATCGAACAATGGTAGAAGCAACTTTTAGCGTCACTGCGCCTCTGGCTGCTTGGTTAAGTGAACAAGAAATTGATTTAATAGATGATAATGCTGTAATTATCAGTCGAGAAATTGCCACCACCACTAGTAATATTCGCAGTAGATCACGGGTAAATGGAGTGCTGGTAAATCGTCAATTAATGGGAGGATTGCGAGATCATTTAGTAGAAATAACAGCACAAGGACAAACCGTAAAAGTAGGACAATTAGCTCAAGTTCGAGATTGGTTAGATTTATATGGTGGTGATTTATTGTTACAAAAACGCCAAAATGTCACCACTGCTTTTAGTACATATCAACAAGCCAGTCAAGCCCTAGAAAAACGCAGAACATCAGAACGGGAAAGGCTACAACAATTAGATCTATTAACATATCAAGTCCAGGAATTAGGTAGAGCTAATCTTGATGATCCCCAGGAAATGGAAATATTAAATCAAGAACGAGACCGCTTGAATCATGTTGTTGATTTACAACATAAGAGTTACAAAGTTTATCAGGCTTTGTATCAAGATGATCAGGAAACTCCAACCGCTGCTGATTTATTAGCTGATGGAGAGATGATATTAACTCAGATGATCGAGTATGATTCTCAACTACAATCTTTATTAGAATTGGTGCGGGATGCATTGGCAGCAGTTATGGAAGTGGCTAGACAAATTAACATTTATGGGGAAGGATTGGAAGCAGATCCCCAGCGGTTAGAAGAAGTAGAAGAACGAATTAGGGAATTAAAACAAATTTGTCGTAAATATGGTCCAACTTTAACGGAAGCAATCACTTATTATCAACGTATTCAAAATGAATTAGCTGAATTAAATAATAGTGAACAATCTATAGAAACCTTAGAACAAGAAGAACAATTATATTTACAACAACTCCATCATCTCAGTCAACAATTAAGTCAATTACGTCGTCAAACCGCAGCTAATTTAGAATCTCGGTTACTAGCTGAACTCAAGCCCCTAGCAATGGATAAGGTAAGATTTCAAATAGATATTGTCCCCATTACCCCCACGGCCGCAGGTGCAGATAAAATTACTTTTATGTTTAGTCCTAATCCTGGTGAACCTATTCAACCATTAACGGAAATTGCTTCTGGTGGAGAAATGAGCCGATTTTTATTAGCCTTAAAATCTTGTTTTCACCAAGGAAATGAAGTGGGAACTTTTATTTTTGATGAAATAGATGTAGGAGTTTCTGGTAGAGTTGCCCAAGCTATAGCAGAAAAATTACATCAAATTAGTCAAGGACATCAAGTATTATGTGTAACCCATCAACCTTTAATTGCAGCTATGGCAGATCGTCATTTTCGCGTCACTAAATTAGTGATTAATAAAGCTGTAAATAGTAATGATGAACAGCGAACAGTTGTCAGAGTGACAAGCTTGGATAATTTAACTACCCGTCGGGAAGAATTAGCACAGTTAGCAGGTGGTAAATCCGCAAATGAAGCGATCGCTTTTGCAGAGTCTTTATTATTACAAGCTGCTAATCATCGGGAAAGGAGAACATAAAAAACCATACAAATCTAATGCCTTTTTTCACTTTATATGTTTGTTTTGATGCTCCCTTTGATTTTTTCTCTACGTAATTTACCCCGGTGACAGTTTGGGGTGCGGAATGTGGGATTTATGGGGGTAAAGACTTATAAGCAAGTTTGAGAGATTGAATCGCGTAAGGAGTTTATTTTAATGTACATTCCCGCATTTCCCCAGTGTCACAACTCATTATGTGACAGCTTAGGGCGAGGAAGGTAAAATCCATCAGACAATAAACTAGAAAATGTAGTAGTTGTTTAATTTGTCGGAATTTGAGAATTGTTAAGTTATGGGAATATCCTGTTTATCTAGTAGGAACTTTAGTATTAGAAACTTTAGAATCATCGCCCGGTGAATCTTCAAAAATTGCACCTCTTTGTTTTAATTCACGCTTTGCATCCTCATAAATTCCTGGGTTGCTTCCAAAATGAGCATTTCCAACATTAGCAAACACTAAAGCAGTACCAGTTAAATTAGCACCGATTAAATTAGCACCGCTTAAATTAGCAAAGATTAAATTAGCAAAGATTAAATTAGCACCGATTAAATTAGTGCCGCTTAAATTAGTACCGCTTAAATTAGCAAAGATTAAATTAGCACGTCTTAAATTAGCAAAGATTAAATTAGCAAAGATTAAATTAGCACCGCTTAAATCAGCACGCATTAAATCAGCTTTGCTTAAATTAGCACCTCTTAAATTAGCACCGCTTAAATCAGCACCTTTTAAATTAGCACCGCTTAAATCAGCACCTCTTAAATTAGCACCTCTTAAATTGGCATCGCTTAAATCGGCAAAGCTTAAATCAGCACCTCTTAAATTAGCACGCATTAAATCAGCTTTGCTTAAATTAGCACCTCTTAAATTAGCATTGCTTAAATTAGCACCTATTAAATTTCGACCTAAAAATGACTGATTGACAATCTTCCAAACTGTCAGCCATTTGTCGTCAATTATAGAATCATTTAATATAGAATCATTTAAAGATGTACCTTTTAAATTAGCACCTCTTAAATTAGCACCACTCAAGTCTGCACAATCTAAGTCGGCATTTTCCAAATTGGCATTTTCTAAATTAGCATCTCTCAGATCAGCACAACTAAAGTTAATACCACTCAAATCAAGGCCGCTTAAGTCAACGTGACTTAAATCCGTATCACTTAGGTCTAATTCTTCCCCTTCAGATCTGCAAATGATTCTTGCCACTAAAATAATTTTATCTGGTTCTTCCTCTAGCTTTTTAATACCATCTGAAGAAACATTGAAGGTTATTTTTATACTGCCTTTTTCTATGTTAGATATTGTTGCATTTTCATCAGATGAAAGTATTCTCAGGGCGTTTAGCAAATTATTTTGTTTTTTACGATTTTTTAAAAAGCTATTTATATCTCCTGGGATTGTAATAATAAATTGACCATTAATAGTATTATATGTAATGCAAGTTTTAAATTCATCTGGTTTTTTTATTGGTGTTATTAATCCGACTTCTCCAGATGTATTTTGACCGGGTATATTTTCAATTATATTATTTGGTGTTTCATTCATAACAGGAACAGTATTGAAATTTTCATTTTTATGATCGGAATTTTCATTTTCATGATCGGCATTTAGTTCAGCAACATCTTCCCACTCCAAATTTAACTTATCGCATAGAGATTTAAACAGTTCCTTACTAATAGGTTTTTTCATCAAAAACTTGTTTACAGTCTGTCGAGTACACCCTACTTCTCTAGCCAGGCAATCCTGAGTTTTACCATATTTGTCAAATGCTTGAGTCAGTCTTTCAACTCCTTCTCTTGATGCTTGAAAAGATCGCTTACCCATTACTCACCCCAACTTTTACATAAGTTTGACATTATCCAACCTAGACACAAGTTTTACATAAAGTTATACATAAAACAGACCACAATCAATAAAATCCAGTGGTTAATGGAGATATCAAGGCAAATTCACCAAAACCACTAGACTATGACTGATCAGCATAACATTCAACCTGCTCCTGAGTCCAACCCTTACTTGGCAAAGATTGTTGACGAGAGACTACGCCAAGCCCGCCGTAGCTTTGATTTGGCTTTAATTGCCACTTCTCTATCTTTTGCTATCAGCCTTATTGGCGCTGGATATTTGATTAACAATAAAGCATCAGAAGGTGCTGTAACAACAGCTGTGGGACTGGTGACTAGTGTGCGCTATATGCAGATTGCTAAAGACGCAAACAACCGCCTGGACAAAATTGTAGATGATTTGGATGATGATTTGGATACAGAGTAGGTTTTGATAAATGATGGTTAGGCGATCGCTAATATCTTGGCTGAATTGCTTACAGTAGAGCGATCGCACCCCATCAACTCCCAATTTTCTTAGGGGAAAAGGACAAGCCTATAAAAATACGGTATTAACGGAAACTCCAAAAAAATAAACAATATTACTTATGAGAATATAACTAACTAGAATCACTCTTTCAAGTTGTGTGACAGTTTGGGGTGCGGAATGTGGGCTAAATAGGTTTACATTATTAATTTCCTTAACTGAGGAACTAAAGCCTGGAAAGCATTTCCCCGATGACTAATTGACTTTTTCAAATCTGTTGTCATTTGGGCAAAAGTCAATTGTTTTTCTGGGACATAAAAAACCGGATCATAACCAAAACCGCTATCTCCAGAAGGTGCAAATAAAATTTCACCTTGACAAATACCCTCAGATTGAATTACTATTTCTCCCTGGGGATTGGCAACTGCGATCGCACACACAAACCTAGCTTGACGATTTTCTTCATCACCTAATTCTCTTAATAATCTACCAATCCGTTCTGTATCATTATTTCCATAACGAGCAGAATACACCCCAGGCGCACCATTCAGGGCATTTACCGCCAAACCAGAATCATCGGCTATCGCCCAATTACCCGTAAATTTAGCAATTTCTGAAGCTTTCAGACAAGCATTTTCCGCAAAGGTCTCCCCTGTTTCTTCCACATCCAAATTTTCCGGTTTTATACTTAATTCCCAGCCAGAATCAGCTAAATAAACCTGCATTTCCCTTAATTTTCCGGTATTTCCTGTCGCTACTACGAGTAATTTAGTCATTTGTCCATTGTCCATTGTCCATTGTCCATTGTCAGGAAAAAGGCAAAAGGTAGAGATTTTACCCATTACCCATTACCCATTACCCATTACCCATTACCCATTACCCATTACCCATTACCCATTACCTATTAAGTAGGTGAACGGAAAAAAACCGACATAAGTAACGAAAAGTAAAGTTGCCCAAAACCTGTTCCCTGTTCCCAGTTAAGAGTTCCCTGTTCCCAGTTAAGAGTTCCCTGTTCCCTTGTCATAACGACAATTTTTAACGCCAACCTACTTAATTTGATTCAGCCCAAGTTTTTGCCCAATTTAGAGTTCGCTGAACTTGTTCTATGGTTGGTGCTTCACAATAAAGCCGTAAAACTGGTTCAGTCCCGCTAAATCTAATCATTAACCAACTATTGTCAGCCAGACGGAATTTATAACCATCAATAGTTTGACAACTTATTACCACCTTACCAGCAATTTCCGTCAGAGGTTGAGATTGTAACTGTTGTAATAGTCGCCCTCTCACTTCCATATTCGCTAGAGGTAAATCAATGCGATCATAGACAGACGAAAAATCAGTTTGTTGTTGTAAATAACGATAATATTCACCTAGATCTAACCCTGATTCTACCACAGCCTCTAATACATACAGCGCCGATAATAAAGCATCACGTTCGGGAATATGGCTACCATAACCAATCCCACCAGATTCTTCACCACCTAGCAATACCTTTGTAGTTAACATTCTGTCAGCAATGTATTTATAACCTACAGGGGTTTCATAGATAGAAAGCTTATGTAAGGCGGCTACAAGGGGCATTAAGTCCGAACCACTGACAGTTTTGACTATTTCCCCCTGAAAGTTACGCCGCCGGGTCAGGTGGTCAATTAAGATGGGGATTAAAATTTGAGAACTGAGGAAATTAGCATCTTGATCTACCGCTGCAATGCGATCGCAATCCCCATCAAATATTAAACCTACTGTTAAACCCGCTTTATTGCTTTGGCGATGGGATTTAATGACTGTAAATAGTCGTGACAGGTATTTTGGTAAAGGTTCGGGAGCGCCACCTTCAAATAAAGGGTCACTTTCGCTATTGATTTCTTTAACTTGTGACCCTAAGAGTCGCGCTAGTCCCCCAGCCGCAGCCCCGTGCATGACATCCACAAATATTGTTAATTTACCAGCAGCGATAACTTGTTTAATTTTGTCAATATCAACTTTACCCGCTAATGCCTGACAATAACTCGGCCAAGGATCAAAACTATGTTCCTGACCTGGAATCGCGGCTGGAGGCACTTTTTCTGATAATAAAGCTTCTATCTCTTGTGTAACTTCCGGTGGAACTGAACCACCAAAGGCACTTTTAACTTTTAATCCTAAATATCTACCCGGATTATGACTCGCTGTCACAACTAACGCCCCTAAAGCCTTGAGTTCTTTAGCTGCCCAGCTATAAGCCGGAGTTGGTGCAGAAGTTTCGCTAAACAGGACATCAAAACCCACTGCAGTGACAGCATTGGCCACAACACGAGCAAAATCTTCCGCCATAAATCGGCGATCATAACCGATAATAATTGTCCGGCTACCTACCTCTCCAAAGTAAGTATTATGTAAAACCTTGGCTGCTACGGTTGCTACTAACGCCAGGCGTTCAAAGGTAAACTCCTCACCTATCACACCGCGCCAGCCATCTGTGCCAAACTTGATTGGGTTAGTTACAACTGGCATGAAAATATCCTCAATTTCTAATTGAGGATTTTAGCATTTATGCAGGTAATTGGTAATGGGTAATTGGTAAAAATCCTTGAGGTGGTAAAATACTTCCATATCTTTATCTTTGAAAATGATTTACCATGACTACTGAAACTACCACAGGTGCTGATGCTATTGATCAAGCGATCGCTAAAGGAATTGATTTTGATGGTTCTCCTATTCCTCCCGCTAAGTTAGAATTGTATGAACAAGTTATGGCTTTAGAAGCCAATAGACAGCGTAGTGGTGTATCCAACACCATGCGTTCTCGCATTGTTCGTATTGGTGCTAAACATATTCCCCAAACTGAACTAGACCAAAAACTGATTGATGCTGGTTTCGCGCCTCTAAAAGAAAAGGAAATTGCCTTTTTCTACAGCGGTAAATAACCAGTCACTTTAAAAAACTTTACAGTGACTAATTATCTGTCATCGTGACAAGTTAATGTCGTTTTATAAATCCTTACTGTACAAGGATTTTAGCGACTTAACGATATTATACTTCATTATACTTCATTATACTTCAATCCAATGAGTGACAAAATAAATGTCGTTAAAACTTATCGGGATGGTAACAAGGGAAGCAAACCCATGACTCCTAAACAAGTTGCTCTCAGAGTTCAGGCTAAAGCCCATGAATTGGGTGACTTAAAACCTGCTAATTGTATGAACCTAATTATATGAACAACTGCGTGAAGAATGCTGAGTCTCAAAACCTGTTATTGATAAATTTTAATTCTTTATTTTGGATAGAGCGATTCCTGCGGAGCGCTTCGCTATCGCTTTTTTTGAGCAATTCCACTATAGTAGTGAAAGGTTGTTTTCTTTTGCAGACAAAGTAGCAACATAACAACCGGATAATTCCTTAGTTAATTTACTTAATAAACACAACTGTGAAATGGCTGTACGGGGACTGGATAATGTAATTGAAATCGCTCATCGGGTGTGGGGCATAGAACCACACCGTCATGTGCGTAATAGCAGGTCACGGAATTCGTGTAGCAATCGCATTTTTAGGAGGAAGAATTTTAGAAGATAAAGGCTTTTTTGGTTCTGAATCACTCATTCCTACAGATGATCCTCGTCTTTTACTTGAAAAAACAGTACCTCATGCTAATGGTTTTTTTAAAAAAGCACTTGAATAGTCAATACCTCATCTTAGTGACAGAATATTACAGCGTTTAGGAACTAACTTAGGTAGTCAAGTTAGTTTTTCACTGGTAGATCATCGAGATGTGGGATTGCTGTATGAAAGAGCTATCAAGGAATTACCTAGCTATATTGGGGGTGACAAATGGACTGATTTACAGCGACACTATACTCCAATTGCGATCGCTGAAAAAATGCTGGAATTATTACCTTTAGAAAGGTTACGTCCAGAAGAAAGAATAATTTTTGATCCGGCTGCTGGTTCAGGTAGTTTGCTATTAGCTGCCACATCACGTTTAGCAGGAATGTCTGATATTCCTGAAAATTTAGAAGCTAGAAAATCTTATCTTGCAAATCATGTAGTGGGTAATGATTTAGATCAATATGCGGATTTAGTAATACAACTGCGATATACCCTAGCAAAAGAATCACTAGGTCAAGATATTCCATTTCCTTTTCCTAATAACTTCACTCATCAAGATTATGAGTTACAGCGAATTTCAGGTAAATGAACCACGGTTTTTGTTTCGCGCAAAGGCGCAAAGTAGGGAAGGCGCAAAGGAAGAAGGTAATCAAAGTCTGGTTTA
>LJOT01000172.1 GCA_001672075.1 Anabaena sp. CRKS33 | reverse complement strand
TTTGCGTTGAAAGTAGTTATTCAGGGCATCTTGCAATACAGCGGCTAAGTTAGTTGTACCGGCTGGATCATTTTCCTGAAATATCTGGGCAACTTTGGCTGTTGTCACATCATCATAACGTTTAAATTTACCGGAAAAGACGTAAACTGTAATCCCATCTGGATCAAACTGTTCGCACTTTCTAGCTAAAGCAATGGTGGATTCTTGGGCTATTTCCCATCTAGTTCTACCACCCACTTGGTCTGGTGTGGACATACTACCACTTTTGTCAATAATCAAAGTATAATCACGATCGCTCATCATAATCTTCCTTTTGTTATTTTCTGATCTTTAGTTTAACAGTTTCATCTTAATTAGGAATCAGCAGCTTTTGATTTAGGATAAGCAATGCGTTTATGATGAAATTGTTGCCAAACATCCACAAATATTTGGGCAATTTTTGGCATTTCTTCCCTAGTTAATCCCGAAGCGATTAATTGTTCATCTTGCCATTTTGCCCGTAAAATATTATTCAGCATATTGAGTGCTTTATCTGGAGTGGCATTTTTCAGACTACGTAATGCAGCTTCACAAGAGTCTGCTAACATGACGATGCCGGTTTCCCGTGATTGGGGTATGGGTCCATCGTAACAAAAATCGGCTTTATTGACTACAAGCTGGGGATTTTCCTGAGCTATTTGTTGGGCTTGGTGATAAAAATAGGCAATGGCCATTGTTCCTTGATGTTCGGGAATAAAAGCCTGAATTGCGGTTGGTAAACTGTGTTTTTTGGCCATTACTAATCCTTCTGTGACGTGCTTTTTAATAATTTCTGCACTTTTCCAAGGATCTTTTATTTCTGTTTCATGTTTATTGGGACTACCAATTTGATTTTCAATAAATCCCAAGGGGTCGTGCATTTTCCCAATATCATGGTACAATGTGCCGGCTCTGACCAATTCGACATTACAGCCCAATTGTTTAGCGGCAGCTTCCGCCAGAGTAGCCACTAATAAAGTATGCTGGAAAGTCCCAGGGGCTTCCGTGGCCAGACGCTTTAATAATGGACGGTTGGGGTTAGCCAATTCTGCCAAACGGATAGGGGTAATGACATCAAACAGCGTTTCCAAATAAGGACTTAAACCCAAAGCCACAATACTCCAAGCCCAACCAGATAAGGCAAATAAACCTGCTTCTTGGATGATATACCAACCTGAACCAAATACCCCACCTGTAAAGATTTTTAATAATAAATATATACCTCCTTGGGTTAATGCCGTGACAACACCTAATAATGCTAGTTCTTCGCGCGATCGCAATCTATGAGCTACATAAGCACTTAACATTCCGCCCACAGCCCCCGCCAGCAGTACCAGAACATTTGTATCTACTGTAATTGGTAGTATTAACGCCAGTAAGCCTGCTACCATTACACCTATAGTTGGTCCATAGAAACTGCCTAGTAATAAACCAATGGCGCTCCAGGTGGTATAGGGTAAACCAAGTGCTAATACTCCGGGAACAGTGAGAGTAAGTAATAAAACTAACAAGCGATCGCGTTGTCGCAAATAGTTATGACTTTTTCTTTCTAACCAGACAAAAACCCAAATAGCTAGGGTGACAACAGCGACTAAAACTGTTAAACCCAGCCAATTCACTTGATGACCAATCAAACGATAATGTTCTAATATCTCAAATTTTAATTGTGTAATTTTCTCTCCTTTACTAACAATTATCTCTCCTTTTTTGACAGTAAACATTACAGGTGGTATTTCTCTAGCTACGATTTGAGCTTGTTGTTTAGTTTGCGCTATATCTTGTTTAAGATTTGGTTGCAGTACTGCCAATAATACTTTTGTTGCCAAGGATTCAGCCTCGCTAGGCACAGATAATTGTACCTGTAAACTAACTGCATTCTGCAAAATACTTTTGGGTAAGCCGGCGGCTATACCTTGGGCAATAATTCGTTCGGCACTTTTACGAATTCCTACCTGTGTTTTTGCCCAATCATTATCAGATAAGGCTAAAAGTACCGGCGCTGTATAAACCTGTTTTAGTTCCTCCTCAGCTTCTATTTGTGATGCTTTCTCAATCCCTTGATTATATCTTTTTCTAACTTCCAATATTTGGGTAATCAGGGCTGAAAAATTACTTCCTGTTGTCATAAATTGATAAGCTTCTAGTTCTGATAATGCTTGCAGAAAAGCAGCTTCATCACTCACGCTATTAGACAATGATAATTGCGACTTGGAGTTTTGTTTTTTTGTATTTTGTTGTCTGTTATTATCCAAAATTCCTATTAACTTTTGCCATTCTGATTCAGAAACAGACCTCAGATAACCTTGAGTATAAAGGGATAAAACAGAACTATCAAAAAAAGGAAAAATACCAACTATGCTGCGAATTTCATCACTTGTAGCTAATATCTTTTCTAACTTTTGATTAATTTGCTTATTAATCTGATTATCAATCATCAAAACTGGCACAGAATTATCTATAGCTGCTTTCCGTTGCAGTTCGGTTTCTTCTTGATCTTCAATATTATCCGTATAGGGAGCAATAAATGTTTGTAAGGCAATATTGCCAACTTTCATTTTTGGTTGGTTATAAAAATCATCTCCTATCACACTTGTGAGTGATAATATTGCCAATACCAAAATTATTGAGGAGCGTTTTTGATGTACCCACCTGAAAATAACCGTATCAATACCACTATTCTTGGTAACTAATCTAGCAGTTAATCTTTGTGTCTGTCTGTGTTTTCCCTGTTTTCCTTGATGATTATTTGCTGATAAATACAGAAGTATATTCTTGAAAAAATGCTTATGCAGTTTCTGGTGGTACGTTCCCTTACGAAATAGCGCTTTATACTGTCCCTGCCATTGCCTTAATTGCTGTCTCAAGGACTGCAAAAATCGCTGCGTTTTCATCTTTCCTTCCGCAAAATACCCCAGATATAGCCTATAGTCTCCTCTCCCAAGCTAGATCATAACTTAAGGCGGGATAGCAGTTTCATTTAACCTTGAATGGGGTTAAATACGAAATTCTCCAGGTTTAATTTACTATTAATTCCCTGCTTGGCAAGTTGATCATTTCCACATCTATGTATAATCTTGGTAGCATATACACAGGGTGATTTGTACGTTAGCGCACCAAACACTTGATAATGCTGGGTTACAGATTTAATTCTTGTGGTGTAGCCACACCCACATGATAGTACAATACATAATTTTGTTCAAAAATCAAATAGTAATCCTATATCATTTCCACGTCTACGTATAATTTTAGGAGCAGCAAAAATAGTATATCCTTTCTTTGTAAATTCCCCAAAATCATCGCTCAAGTCATATACTCCAGACCACACCGCCATCATTCTATCGGCTAATTCTAACATTTGGGAAAAATTATCAAGTCCCCATGGCGAGGAGTTAGTCAATGATGGGGAAATTTGCCAATTTACTGGTATACCAACTATACTGTTATATGCCCCTGATAATGCTCCCGCCATTGCACCCGTAATATACTCATGAGCAAAATCATCATTTTTCCTAGCGCGGAATACGGTCAAGGAAAAATCTTCTAGGGTACTGAGAAAACAGTAAAAAGCTAAACCAATATTGTTAATTAATGTTTCTGGACTGTTCAGTTCCTTTTTTGCTGTTTCTAGTCCCACTCCTTTTTTTAATAAATCATTGACTTTTATTAATTGTTGTGGTAAAGAACTTGATGTTTTATCTAAAAAATTAACTATTTCCGAAATCAGGTTGAGAGGGTCAATTTTTTCATTTAGGGATTTAGCGATCGCATATCCTATGATTAAACTAGCATCTCTGATCAGTGGCTCATGTTGTTGATTGAATATGAATATTCTTTGTACTTCTAGGATACTTTCTCGCATTTTCACAGGATTTTCATGAAAAAACATCACCACTGGTAATGTAGCGAAGATTATTTGTCCCCAGGAGTGAATATTTGTTTTTAATTCAATCCCTGCTTGTTCTTGACGCTTTAACCAATCATCTACATCTAATCTCCCCAAACTAATTAAACTTTCCGTACCCAAAACAGCGATTTTACCCAATTTACAACAGTTCGAGTTAGCTAAACTCTCTCCTAAGAAAGCTCCCAAAAAAGTACCCTTAACCCGATTTACCAAAGAATAACGCATAATTTTTATCAGGCTAGTCAGTGGTCAGTTATCCGTTGTTTCCTATTACCTATTCCCTATTCCCCATGACCTCTTACTTCCTTAAATAAGACACCAGTGCTTGTAAGCCTAACAAATAGCTTTGAGCGCCAAAGCCACTGATTTGACCAATTACCACTGGTGCGATATAAGAATGATGACGGAAATCTTCCCGACCATAAATATTACTAAGATGTACTTCCACAGTAGGTAAATTAACAGCAGCGATCGCATCTCGTAGAGCTACACTAGTATGAGTGTAAGCTCCGGCATTAATGACAATCCCCTGATGATATCCTAATGCCCCGTGAATAGCATCTACTAAAACCCCTTCATGATTTGACTGCACGGGTAATATTTGTGCTTGTAACTCCATAGCTTTGGAATTTAACAAACGATTAATTTCTGCCAGAGTCAAAGAACCATAAATTCCGGGTTCTCTAAGTCCTAGCAAATTTAGGTTTGGCCCGTGCAGCACAAGAATACTTAAAGCTGGTAAATTCAACTTTCACACCTTCAGGACTTTAGCGACGGCGCATAGAACGTTCATGGACAGGAATCGGAACTAGTTCCGGTTCCGGTTCAGCCTCCGGACCTAGCAGGCTATCAATTAACTTCCGAGCTAATTCTTTCAGCTTTTCCAGTACCTTTTCTATATAATCCATTAAACTGACCGCTCCTGAGATACTACCTCAATTTTATTTAACAGGGTGGCAGAAACCGGCGTATAATCGCACTTTAGCCTTGCTTATGGTTGACAAATTCCCATAAGTATGGTACTAACTACCACGAGATTTCATTTTGTGTTTTGCCTTACTTATTAGATTATCACATCCTTAATTAGTAATGGGGTAATTGGTGATAGGAAATAGTTATTGATCATTAGTCATAATCAAGAATTTATTCTATCGGACTGCTGCTATATCTAACTTGCTGGGTCTTTCTTTTTGCTTCTAGGACTTGATTTAGTGGTTTTGCGTGGAGATTTTGTAGACGCTTTAGCTGAAAGTAATTCAACAGCGGTAGACAACGTGATATTTTCTACTGATTCACCTTCAGGAATACTAGCATTAGTTTTCCCGTGTTTAATATAAGGACCATAGGGACCATCATAAATACTAACTGGTGCATCATCTTCTGGATGTGTCCCCAACTCCCGTAAAGCTTCTTTAGACTTACTCTTAGTCGCAGAACGTCCTTTTTTTGGTTCTGCCAGTAATTCTAAAGCACGATTTAGGGAAATTGTCAAGACATCATCGGTAGATTTTAGGGAACGGTAATCTTTCCCTTCCTTCCCCTGGTCATGAACTACATAGGGTCCAAACCGTCCCAAACTAGCTTGGACTTTACCACCAGTTTCTGGGTGAGTTCCCAAAGCACGGGGTAGAGACAATAAACCGACAGCCATTTCTAGGGTGAGAGTTTCGGGGGTCACACCTTTGAGTAAAGAAGCTTGTTTGGGTTTAGGGTTTTCCTCGGTTTTATCGCCTAATTGAATATAAGGACCATAAGTACCCAGTTTAATATAAATTGGTTCGCCAGTTTCCGGGTGACGACCAAATTGGTCAGGTCCTGCGGTTTTTTGTTTGAGCAGGATTTCCACCTGTTGAGGGTTAAGATCAGCCGGAGTCAGATTTTTAGGGATAGAAGCGGTAAATACTTCCTCACCATGACTAACTTCAATGTAAGGACCATATTTACCAATACGGACTTTAGCATCTAAATTTTCTAATTCTACAGTTCTAGCTTTACTAGCGTCAATTTCGCTTTCTTGTTCCCTAACCAAAGTTTCTAAACCCTGCTCACCAAGATAAAATTTCTTTAAGTAGGGTAGCCATTGGGCTTCACCGGTGGAAATTTCATCTAGGGTTTGCTCCATTTTAGAAGTAAAACTAGGATCAACAATATCTGGAAAATGTTTTTCCAGTAAATCAGTGACAGCAAAAGCCGTAAAAGTGGGAATTAGGGCATTATTCACCAATTGGGCATAATCTTTATCAATTATCGTACCAATAATGCTGGCGTAGGTGCTAGGACGACCAATACCTTCACTTTCTAAAGTTTTGACTAAAGTTGCTTCTGTATACCGGGCTGGAGGTTGGGTTTCATGGCTGACGGTTTCCAGTTCATGACATTGAGGATGATCTCCAACTTTCAAAGCAGGTAAAATTACCTCTTGATCTTCTAAAGCAGCATCAGGATCATCCGAACCTTCAACGTAGGCGCGAAGGTAGCCCGGAAAGTCTATGCGCTTACCAGAGGAACGAAAACCAGCATCTTCAACTTGTATTTGTACAGTAATTTGAGTTTGGCGAGAATCAGCCATTTGTGAAGCAACAGTCCGCTTCCAAATCAAATCATATACAGAAAATTCCCGCCCAGCCAAACCGGTTTCTTGGGGAGTGCGGAAACTGCTACCGGCGGGACGAATCGCTTCATGGGCTTCTTGTGCGCCCTTAGATTTAGTTGTGTATTGTCTAGGTTGGGGACTCAGATATTGTTTACCGTATTTTTGTTCTACACAAGCGCGGGCGGCGGATATCGCTTGATCAGATAAATGCACGGAATCTGTTCGCATATAGGTAATATACCCTTGCTCATACAAATTCTGAGCTACCCGCATTGTATCCCGTGCTGACAAACGCAATTTGCGGTTAGATTCTTGTTGTAATGTAGAAGTGGTAAACGGTGGCGCTGGTTTGCGAGTGACTGGCCGTTCTTCCATATCCGTCACTGTCCAAGTTTTCGCTTCTAGACGGGCTTTTAGGGCTTCCGCTTCTTCTTCATTGAGTAAGACCACATTGCGACCTGCGGTAATCCTACCAGTTGTAGGGTCAAAATCGCTGCCTGTGGCAACTTTCGTACCGCCAAGAGTCACCAGAACCGCGCTAAAAGGACTTTTTTCCTGCTCTAGACTAGCCTTTAAATCCCAATATGTCCCTTCATGAAAAGCTCGGCGTTGACGTTCCTTATTTACTAATAAGCGTACTGCTACAGATTGGACTCTACCAGCGGATAATCCCCAGGCTATTTTTTTCCATAGCAGCGGAGATAGGGTATATCCTACTAATCGGTCTAAAATGCGCCGGGTTTCTTGAGCGCGGACTAACTGCTCATCAATGGTACGGCAGTCTTTCAAAGCTTTTTGAATTGCTTCCTTAGTGATTTCATGAAACACCATGCGCTTTGTCGGCACTTTCGGCTTGAGCAATTGGTATAAATGCCAACTAATGCTTTCCCCTTCCCGGTCTTCGTCAGTGGCTAGAATCAGTTCAGTTACGCCTTTGAGGGCTTCTTTCAACTGAGTAACAATTTTCTTTTTATCTTTGGGGACTACATAAATCGGTTCAAAATCAGCTTCTACATTTACCCCAAGCTGCGCCCATTTTTCCCCTTTGACAGCTGCGGGAATTTCGCTGGCCGACTGGGGAAGGTCACGAACATGACCCATGGAAGCTTCTACCCGATAATCATTTGGTAGGTAGTTGCGAATAGTGCGAGCTTTTGTGGGAGATTCGACAATAACGAGAGTTGACATGGAAATTTAAAATAAATAATAGCTATGCAGCTAAATAGTCAAGTTGGGTTAATTTTTGCGAAATGTCAAGATGAAATATCACGCCTAAGTAGTGATTGTATACTTACACAAACTGCCCAACAGCGGGGGAATTTTCTCAAATTCAGGTCTGGTGATTGTTTTGAGCATGAGAAAAGCAACCTTGGAGAGTCAATTGTCAGTTATTCCATCTTTAACTTATCTAGCGCATAGTTGGCGACTATAGTTTGTAAAATACCCCGGAAATTTAATAGTACAGGATTCAC
Organism: Anabaena sp. CRKS33; assembly: GCA_001672075.1. Lineage (GTDB taxonomy): Bacteria > Cyanobacteriota > Cyanobacteriia > Cyanobacteriales > Nostocaceae > Dolichospermum. The sequence continues at coordinate 830 of LJOT01000172.1, read as the reverse complement.
ACTTTAGGCAGGCAAAATTAATTATATAAAAGATTTGGATTTAATGTAGAAGTTGTAAGGGTAGCGCCCCGTGCCTACCCCGGTATTTGAGGCAACTACGGGGGTTTGGGGCAACCACGGGGTATTTGGGGCAACCACGGGATATTTGGGCAACCACGGGGTATTTGGGGCAACCACGGGGTATTTGGGCAACCACGGGATATTTGGGCAACCACGGGGTATTTGGGGCAACCACGGGGTATTTGGGCAACCACGGGGGTTTGGGGCAACCACGGGGGTTTGGGGCAACCACGGGGGTTTGGGGCAACCACGGGGTATTTGGGGCAACCACGGGGTATTTGGGGCAACTACGGGGGTTTGGGGCAACCACGGGGGTTTGCCCCTACATTTAGGTGCATAGTAGCTTACAACTTGATTATAATTTGTAGTATGAATGTAGAGATTGACAGTTGTAAGTATTTGTGTCACATTATTTCCATACCAATAATTAATCAAATCCATGAATACCTTGCTCAACTCTGCCCTGACGCTGACATATAACCAACTCAGCACCTTTGCCGATTTAGACAACTTCTGGAATTTATTTGATACGGCTTTTAGTACACAATACAACCGCAGCGGTGCGGAAATTCTGCGTTTACAGTGGCTATCTGGTGATTTTAGTCAACTTCCGCAAATTGAGATTTTAGATAGTAGCATTCTTGGCAATGCCAATGGGGCTTATGCCAGTAGCAATAATCAGATTTATTTATCAGCTAATTTTCTCGCAACTTCTACAGCAGAAGCTATTAGTGCGGTTTTGTTAGAGGAAATTGGGCATTTTATTGATG
>LJOT01000832.1 GCA_001672075.1 Anabaena sp. CRKS33 | reverse complement strand
TTGTGGGAGAATTTTATTGGTGGTCATCCCATGGCGGGAAAGACAGATGTAGGTATAGAATCAGCACAGCGGAATTTATTTGTCAATCGTCCTTATGTATTAACACCCATAGAGACTACAGCTAGTCATATTGTTACGATTATAGAGGAAATTGTGCGATCGCTCGGTTCGGTTATCTACCATTGTCAACCAGAACAACATGATCGGGCTGTGAGTTGGATTTCCCATTTACCCGTGATAGTAAGTGCCTCTTTGATAGCAGCTTGTTTAAGTGAAACAGATCCAGAAATAGCCAAATTAGCCCAAAATTTCGCTAGTTCAGGGTTTCGGGATACTAGTAGGGTAGGGGGTGGAAATCCCGAATTAGGGGTAATGATGGCGCAATATAACCGCCAAGCATTATTAAATTCATTATATCAATACCGGGAAAATTTAGACGAATTTATTCATATAATTGAGGGGGAAAAATGGGAATTGTTAGCAGAAAAGATTAAATTAAATCACCAAGCACTTCACAACTTTCTAGAATAGGGT
>LJOT01000831.1 GCA_001672075.1 Anabaena sp. CRKS33 | reverse complement strand
TATTAGCAGAAGGAAAAAATTTAGCTGTGGGGAATCCTCAAGAAATCCAAAATAATACCAAAGTTTTAGAAGCATATTTGGGACAATGATATTATATTAAGTAGGTTGGCGTTAAAAATTGTCGTTATGACAAGGGAACAGGGAACAGGGAACAGGTTTTGGGCAACTTTGCTTTTCGTTACTTATGTCGGTTTTTTTCCGTTCACCTACTTATCATCCTTTGTTATCTGGGAGAGTTACTATATCAGGTAAAGACGGAAAAGATGCGAAAGAATACCAGGAGAAAGATGTTAGTAACGCTATCAAAAGAATAGAAGAAATAAAAAAAGCTCAAGAGGAAGCACAAAATGAATAATCATTACACAATCATTATTCAATGGTCAGAAGAAGATAAATGCTTTGTTGTAAGTCTTCCTGAATGGGGAGAATTTTGTCATACTCATGGAGACACTTATGAAGAGGCTTTAAAAAATGCCCAAGAAGTTTTAGAAATGCTGATTTCATCTTATTTAGAAGACGGACAACCAATACCTGA
>LJOT01000830.1 GCA_001672075.1 Anabaena sp. CRKS33 | reverse complement strand
CTATCTTTGATAGAAACTCAGTAGGGAGGCTTGTAGTTAGTCCTGTAAGGTGTAGGCCTTACCAAGCTAGAAATATTTGACTATATTTTTAGTAACTATATGGATGGTAAAATCAATATTGATGATTTAATTACTCATGTTATGCCGATAGAAAAAATTAATGATGCTTTTGATTTAATGCACAGGGGTGACTCTATTCGCAGTGTTGTGACTTTTTAGGTTTTTGTTTCGCGCTAAGACTCTCAGGAGCAAAGGCGCAAAGGAAGAAAAAATTTATAATTGGGTTTAAGTTGATATGGATATACTGGGGAGGTTGTTGCTATTTCCTATTCTTGGAGTTAAGTAATAACTCTCATTTGTCAATTTTCACAACTGTAAGAATATTTATTTTTTACTTATTTACCGATGTATTTGTTATTCTATCAACAGTCCTTGGCAGTGATTATGAGCGATTAGTACAACTGAATACTGACAAGCAATCAAGAATAATGATAAAGAAGGTAAAGGACAATAGAAGACCATAATTTATGGTTTAA
>LJOT01000171.1 GCA_001672075.1 Anabaena sp. CRKS33 | reverse complement strand
GTATTTTTAGAAAAATCCTCACTATCTTGATTTGGTTTTTCTTGAAGTCTTTCTATGGATCTATGGGATTTTTTGTATTGAATGGACTTGGAAATTTGACTAGTTTGTTGACTAGGTTGTTTAAAAACTTTGATTTCTTCTAACAACTGAGAATTAGAATCTGCTAATTGTAATGCTGTTTGTTTCGTTTCATAAAGTTCTTCTGTTAAGCGTTCTGCTAATGCTTTCTTTTCAGAAATTACCATTTGTAAAGCACTAATTTTCTCAATGAGAGTAGATTCTTTTTGTTTTAATGTATCCACGGTTTTTTGCAATTCTTTTATAATTGCTTCTAGGTCAGACTGAGTTTTAATTGTGGTAATGGGAGTCTCAGGGGTTTGTATTTCTGGTTCTAATACTGGTTCAGCAATAATTTCAATTATTGGTTCACCTTGAAGGGGTATAAATTTCTTGCTTTCTTCCTGTGTTAAATTAGAGATATTTTTTTTAGCCATGAGATTATGAACTCCAATTATATCGTTATTATTCAAGTATAAGCCTGGAAGTGACAACAAAACATAGATACCCAACTTCTTTAAGAAATATGAATTTATCTGAATTTATATCACGCACAGACCTAGAGTAGCAGAGAGTAAGAATTTAAAATCTTAATAACTGTGGGTATCAGCAACGCTAAATATCAAACTGTCTTCACTTCTAAGTTTTCTGGAGTGATTTCTAAAGTTGATAAAACTTCTTCCTCAAATAATTCTAAATCAAACCAAAAAGTAGTACCAATACCAACCTCACTGACTAAATTAACTTGACTGTGATGTCTGTCAATAATATTTCTGACAATTGATAAACCTAAACCCGTTCCTTCCAGGGTATGAACCCTATTTTCCACGCGAAAGAAGCGGTCAAAAATCGCTTGTTGATCTTCTGGTGCTATGCCAATTCCCGTATCACCGATTTCAATTCTCACTTTACCAGGTTGATGATGAGAATTAGAATTATCATCTAGTTGATAAGCTCTGATAACCACCTTACCACCTGCAGGAGTAAATTTGAGAGCATTACCAATTAAATTACCAAAAACTTGCAATAATAAATCGTAATTTCCTAGAACTAAAGGTAAATTAGGAGTTAATTCCTGGAATAGTTCCACACCTTTATCTTTAGCATTAAGTTGATAGGTACGTAATGTTTGTTCTAGTGCTTGTGGTAAATCTACCTTATCAAAATTGTAAGTCCGGCCAGATTCAAGTTTTGATAAATCCAAAACGTCATTAACCAAACGGGTAAGTCTGTCAGTTTCATTATTAACTGTTTGCAAAAATTCCTGTCGTTCTTCAATGCCTAAATCCTCACCATAATCATGTAAGGTTTCAATATAGGTTTTGATATTAAATAATGGTGTTCGTAATTCGTGGGAAATATTGCTGATAAATTGGCTTTTGGCCTCATTTAATTCTACTTCACGAGTAATATCCTGGACAGTAATAGCTATACCTTTAATACTTTCCCGTTGTAGGTTCAAAACAGTTGTTAAAAGAATGCGAACTGTGCGTTGAGTTGGTTGTTTAAGTGGGATACGAAATTCAGCACTTTCACATTCACCCGCAGCCATTTCATATAAAGTCCGGGATATTTCCATTTGCACACTTTGGGGTAAATGGCGTAAAATATTATTACCAACAACATCCATATTTTCCCAATTAAAAATGCGTCTAGCTGTGGGATTGACTAATATTACTTGCATATTATTATCAATCAACACTGCACCATCAGCAATGGTAGAAACTAAGGTTTCTAACTTAGCTTTTTCTGCGGTTAATTCTTCAATATTTTGTTCTTCATAGCGTTCTAAACGTTCGGCCATTTCATTAAAACTAAAAATTAGTTCACCTAATTCACCTCCTAATGGTATATTTATGCGTTGTTTAAAATTACCAGCAGCAATTTGTTTGACACCTACGAGTAATTCCTTAATAGGTTTAGTAATAGTTAAAGCATTAATTACCCCCGCTAAAATTACCATCACCCAAATGGTGATAAAAACCGCCAGGGTAACATCACGGGTGAAATTAGTGGATATGACTGCGGTTTGGTTGGGATTAATACCCACTGCTAACAGACCTGAGTATTTTTTATTGACTATCAAGGGAACAAATACATCTGTAACTATCCCGTCAGGAGTATTATGTTGTCTAACCAGAGGCTGATATTCATCACCAGGATAATCTTCTGGTAATTGTATTCGGCGTTTAATGCTTAGGGAATCTTCCACTTCTGGCTCCCAAAAAGGAATACCAAAGAAGATTTCCCCAGTTTCGTCAGCGTAAAGCAGATAACGGACGCTGGAGGTGCTGCTATAAAAGCGTTCGGAAAATTGGGCTACCTCAGTCAAGTTATGATCAGCAATTAGGGGAGCGACATTAGCTGCTAACAATAACCCTAAATCACGGCCAAAGCGGGTATCATTAAAACGTGCATCTTGTTGAATTGTATTCACAGCCCAGAAGGTCAAACCACTCATGACCAGGGAAACCGTCAAGGTAGCGACGGCCAAAAGTTTGGTCTGAAGGGTGAACTCTGACCACCAATTGGCGATCGCTTTTGATACACCTGAAGCAAATTCATCTCGGAAATTTCTGAAAAGAGCCAGCATTTTAAAATTCACTTGTTAGTAGTTCCTTGTTTTCTATCCCAAAAACTCAAAATCAAGGGTTAATTTCCTGAAATTTCTAGGAATTGAGGCTGGGGACAGAATATACTTTTTCCTTTACCTCTTCTTTCTTTATTTAACTATGTTTTTAGCCTCATCACGAAAACTCTGATGTTTAGCAAATACTCAAATCCCCAATTTCTATGAAAAATCAGGGATCTATATCACTTTTTCACTTCTTTACTAAAATATAAGCATTTGTATATTCAGGTAATTTATGAATGTACTGCTGAAAATCTTTTTCACTCGCAAAAGTTCCCGCTAAAAAATCAAGTTGATAAAGGTTAGGTAAAAATGCTCCACCTGTATCCGCAATTACGCCCATTTTTAATTGTTTTTTCCCACTCTGATTATCTTCAATCACAATTATTCTCCCTAAACCAATATTCAGAACATCTCCAGCAAATGTTACTCCTGGTTTAATGGATATTTTGGCATCTATTTTATATCCATAGCCTTTAATTGCATCAACTTCTTTAAAATACCAGTACCGCTTTTGTGAAGTTGCTTTTACTCCCCGAATATAAGACATTCCATTATTTTTATCTACATTTAAAAATTCTTTAGTTCCGTCAGTAAAATTAACTAATACTGTTCCCTGCATTAGTGCTGCTTCTAAACCATTTCTGGTTAAATAAGCAATAGGTTTAACTTTACCAAATTCTTTACCTCCTGGTTCATAAATACCTGATAAAACATCTTGTTTGGTATATTTAGTGTAAAATTTATCCTGGCTTAATTCTTGTTTCAAAGCATAAATTGGTGTATTATATTTAGAGGTTTTTTCTCGAGAACCAGGATGGATAAAAGCCGCATATTTTGTAATTCTTAATTGTTTTTGTTGAGGATTTTCTGGGTTATGCGCTGACCATTTAATCACGCGAAAATTGGTGTTAATAAAATTTGGATCTTGTAACCTAGTTGTTCGTTTGTTAGCAATATCTTCTTCTAAAACTGTGATCATGAAATCTAATGTTTTCAGAATATCTTTAACTGTAACTCCTTGAGTTATTAATATTCCTGTCCTTTGAATATCTGGATCTTCTGAAGCATATTTTTCAAAATATTCTCTGGTATTTGTGAGTACGGTTAATAAATCAGTCTGATTAAAATTTATTTGATTATTTGGTAATTTTCCCGTTGTTAATACCTGATGAGAATTGATACTATATTGATATTGTTTCCATTCATTGATCACTGAATACAATATAGATTTATGAGATGGTTTTTGAGTCAATAAATTATTAGATAATCCTACAATTGGAGAATCTACTATTGGGGACAATGATAAATTTTCTGTAGTCTGTTGTTTTTGAATTGGCTGTTTATTCATGAAACCAACTACCAATAAACTGGTAATAAATGCTGTAATTTTTAATTTTTGATTGAATAAGATCCGCATAATTTATCAAGATAAACAATGATTACCCTCTATTCTAACATTGTTCCCTGTTATGGGTTAAGTATTCTCAACCGTCGTAATAATCTCGTCAGTGGTGGTTCGGGTTTGAGTTTAAAGGCTAGAATTTGGGTCTGTTGTAACCTTCTGAAGTTATTATCGCTGATCAGAATTAGGGATTGTTCTCCGCTGGGTAATTTTGCTCCCAAGGTTAACCCTTCAATATTATCTAGTGATACATCCAAGTTCCGTAGATCTAATAATAGTTTTTTCTCTACTGGTTTAATTTCAGAGGTGTCAACTTTTGCAATGCTGTCTAAATTACGAATATCCGTAGCGTTGTTTAAGGAAATCTGAAATAAAAAAATTGTAAATCCGAAACCCGTAAAACTTCTTTCTATACTGATAAAATGACCTTGATTATCAAGTGCTAATAAATCTGATAAACCACTAGCAAATTTACCAGTAGGATTAAAGAAAGGTTTGACGGGTTGCGTCTGGTAGAGAAATTCCCGTTCTGGTTGCTTGGTTAAGAGGTTATATTCTAAAATCCGACAAGGAGTACCAATACCGCTTTTAGCTTCTTTACCATCTTGAATTAAAGCGTTTTCGGTGGCTGTAAACAGAAATTTTTCATCAGGTGTTATGGTGAGACTTTCAAAACCTAAGTTACTACGGATACCTTTTTTCTTTTGTGGATCTGGTAAAAATTTATCTGGTATGGGTAGGGTACTAATTGTTTGTCCAGAAGCCAGGGAAAATTCATCAATAAAGGGATTTACTTGATTGTATATATCAGCTTCAGATGAGACAAATATAGTATTTTTACTTGTGAGTGCAATTCCTTCTGTATCACTAGTGTTCAGTGAAAATGGTTGATTATTTGTATTTAATAAATTTGTTACATTTACGGGAGTAACGCCATTATCAGTTAATTTACCTTGGCTAAGGTCAATTTTAAATGTATAAAAACGAGGAGGTGCTTTTCTCCCTGTATCGTCGGAAATCGCATAGTATAAATTACTTTTAGCATCATAAGTAATTCCCGATAAACCACCAACTTCAGTTTTTTGGAAAGATAAGCCTGTGGGTAGGGTGGCTTCGCCAATAAATTCTACACTACTGATGATTAAAGAGGGAGAGGGGAAATGACTAAAGAAAGAACCGATAAGAATGATCACGAGGAACAGTTTCTGTGGCTTGGGGAGACGTATCATAAAAATAAAATAATAGAAGTAAAATTTTTTATAGGGTTATTACCACATTACCACAATCACCTGGAAAAAAAACTAACTAGCCAATCTTTAACGGTACGGGTGGCGCGACAGTCATCTTCATTGTACTCTTGAATTATTGATAATAACGCGCGATCACCTGTTTCTAACCACTGATCATACCAATAAATACATTTAGCCCCATTAGCTTCCTGTTCACGCCATTCAAAACCTAGCCAACGAGCAATAGTTTTTAGCGCGTAACTATCTATTGGTAAAGCCACACTTTTAACTAATTGTTCATATATGTCAATAAACCGATTGAGGACGGGACGGATTTCACTATAGGGTGTATGGTAAAGTTTCCCAAGGCGTTGAACTGTATCCACTTCATAAGCACAAAAATGATAAATTGGTGCTTGCGGATATTGATTGACTAAAGCTAAAAATTGCTGCCAAATTAATTGTTCTTGATTTGGTGTTTCAGCTAAAAAGGAGTAAAATTGTTCAGTGTTGGCAATTCTATCCACAACTAAAACACCTAAAAGATAATTTAAATTTAAGTCTGGCTGGGCTTCAATATCAAAATAAAGTTCAATAGGGGCTACAAAAGTCAGATATTCTGAAGAACAACGACCAGCAAGGGTTAAGGGTTGTTTGGTTAACACAGATTGGGCTTGAATAACTATTTTAGCAGCTATATTACTATCAAACCCTGTTAAGTTTTCTAAGGTGCTGGGTTGGGTACAAGCAAGTGCTTCTAAACTGGTAATATTCAGATTTTGCAGTTGTGTGTAGCGAATAGGTGTTACACCTGGTAATAAAGAAAGGTGTTGTTGAGATTGAGCAATTTCATAACAGTGATTATACCAATGGCAAAGGTTACATTTTTGTCGAGAAATAAAAATTTCCGGGGGATTTACCGAATCAATTACTTGAGTATATTCATCGAGAATATCCAGCATTTCTGGTATCCATTTATCTAAATCCACCAAATGTGTTTTGTCTTTATTTCGCAATATCAGCCCTGCTTTTTCCAAAATTATACCCTGAACCGTGGCTAAAACTTGGGCATGAAAAGCAATCACTACCTGATATTCCTGTTTAGGACGTTTACCCAATTCAATATTCACCGGCACATAGTTCCAGTTTCCAAACCGGGACTTTCCCGGCTGTTTGACAAGTAAGTCCGGGCGACTAAGTAAGCTATATTTTTCATTATAAGTAGTTAATAGTACACCATGATGAATATAACTTACACCCCGCTGCATTAATTCTATTGTCGCCTCTGCTCCTGCTTGCCAATTTCCTGAAGGATAATCAGGTTCATAGTAACTTAATTTTGTGACTATTCGCTGATGATTCAGGTTTTTGTCTTGTTGTAACTTTAATACCAACTCATTGCGAATATCTCGCTGGTGATAATCACCGTGAGTATCTAAAAAAGAACGTCGCTGACAGCGTTGAAATTGTAGTAAAAGTTGAGCATTAATTAACATCCTTTTAAATTAACAATAATTTCGAGGATATGGAAGTAGCTGTAACCGCAAAATTAATTATATTTTTGATGATATTTTTCATGATACAAGGTAATGGGTCAACTGGAGAATTGATCAATATGTAAAAATATGTAAATTTATGATCTACCTTCTGGTCAACAATGATATCATAATATTCGTGCGCGGGTGTAATTCAGTGGTAGAATGTCATCTTCCCATGGTGAACGTCGTGGGTTCGAGTCCCATCGCCCGCTTTTAATAATTATAGAGGATTTTATCAGATGGCGTTGCTGATTTAAGGTATGAAAATGATTTTTGATGATTTCAAAACCCTTGTAGAAACGTTTCTCATGTACGGATTTTCAGACCTACACCTAAATTCATACCTAGTTTCAGCAACGCCCTTATAGTCTTAAAACATCCTCTTATAGCCATTCCCATGCAAGTGAGGTACAAGTAGTAATACTTTAACGCAGATGGACGCAAATAAACGCAGATAATTTTGTACTTTATTAGACTGGGAAACCCTATATTTTCGATTATAAGATGTAATACCAAGCTTAAAAGCTTACTGAATAGGCTTTGCATGATTTATTAGTATTTATTTACTACTGAAAAGGCAGAATTTAGTATGGAGTTTAAATAACAAAAATATAGTCAGATATAGTCAAACATAATCATCTGTGTTATAGTTGAGGAATGAAATTATCTGAATATGCCAAATCAAAAGGAATAAGCTATCAGACTGCTTGGAGAATGTGGAAACGTGGTGAACTTAAAGCTACGCAACTACCTACAGGTACAGTCATTGTTGATGTACAAAAAACAACTGAAGGAGTCGTTATTTATGCAAGAGTTTCCAGTTCTGAAAATAAGGGGAATTTAGATAGTCAAGCCCAAAGACTTGTGCATTACTGCGAAGCTAAGGGATACCAAATAAAAAAAGTAATTAAAGAAATAGGAAGTGGAGTTAATGATAATCGTCAGAAATTAGTTGCATTACTCAATGAAGATGATTATAAGCTCATTGTTGTGGAACATAAAGACCGATTAACCAGAATTGGGTTTAATTATTTGAAAGTTCTGCTTAACAAACAAGGTAAAGACATTGAAGTAGTAAATCTGGCCGCAGAAGAAACAGAAGATATGATGCAAGATTTTATTTCAATAATAACTAGCTTTTGTGCTAAAATCTATGGATTAAGAAGAAAAAAGAGAAAAACAGAGTGTATTATTAAGTGCCTGGAGTCAGAATGCGATTAGTTGAGCTACATATAATTAAACAGAATCACAAAGGGTTTAGAGAAATTGATAAAATGTCTTTTTTCTCAAAAAATCTATTTAAATGTGCTGTTTATGTATGCCGTCAAGCATTTTTTCATGGACAACCAATACCAACATTCAATCAAATATATCATGAACTCAAGAAGAGTAATGATTATCAAACCTTACCTAGTAAAGTTGCTCAATTAGTATTCAAACTTGATAAATGCTTTAAATCGTACCGGGAGGCAAAGAAGGAATATCAGTTAAATTTACAACAAAGTTAAAGCTAGTCTTCAATCTCAGTTACCTAAAAATCAAAAATCTTCTCGAAAAATAGAAGCATTAACACTCAAGCGCAATCACAAAGTGGATTACTACCTCCACACAGCTAGTAGGTTTATTATTAATTAGCTAGTTAGTCAAAATATAACGCATTTAATTATAGGTAAAAATGAGAATTGGAAACAGAATATTAACCTAGTGAGTAAAACTAACCAAAACTTTACCAATATTCCTCATGCACGATTTATACAGCAGTTAGAATATAAAGCTAAACTTGTGGGAATTAAGGTACAAATTATTACAGAGAGTTACACATCAAAATGTAGTTTTCTGGATTTTGAACCAATCAAAAAGCATGAGCAATATTTAGGTAAAAGAGTCAAAAGAGGTTTATTTAAGTCCCAGTCGGGTAAACATTATTCAGCAGACTTAAACGGTTCTTTGAACATATTAAGAAAAGTAGTTGGGGACTCTATCTTTGATAGAAACTCAGTAGGGAGGCTTGTAGTTAGTCCTGTAAGGTG
>LJOT01000457.1 GCA_001672075.1 Anabaena sp. CRKS33 | reverse complement strand
GAATTATTACCAACCCTAAATCAACATCTATAAAAGCTCAAAAATGTAAACTATGGTATGCTAACTTTTTAGAAAAAGGTGAAAATATTGCTTTACCTGTGTATCGCTCTTTGATGTAGGTACGATGAGAGAGCGATCGCTTTTTGGTTGTGGTTTTGTGAGTGTGATCGCTGTCCTCCTAGTATAATGTAAGTGTTATCAGTTATCTTATATGGGTAAAAGTCATTTCAAGAAAGCAATATCATCTTTAGAATCTCGTATTGCTGAACACAAGGAAAAAATTAGGCTAGAATTAGAGAAAGAATTTCCAGACCAGGGTTTAATTAACCATTGGGAAAAGGAAATTAGAGCTTTTGAACAAGGAATAAAACAAGCGTTAAAAAGATTGGGTAAAAACTAATGAAACTCGCAAACCAAAAAATTAGCAGTGACAACTCAACGCTTAATCAGCTACTAATGGAATTACAGGAAGAATGCCAAAATGTGATTTCTCTGGTTAATCAATTACAACTTTCTGAGTTAAGCGATAGACAAAAGGGTAAAATTCTTTCAGAATTATTAGTAGCATCAATTCATTTACATTCCCATTGTGATGAAGATTGGCAAAATTTGATTTCTGATGAGTTGGAAAATCTAGTAGATGATTAGTGTATAAAATCTTATGGATATAAAGAGGATAAAACATGATAGAATTTCACCCTGAACTTTTAATAACACAATGGTGAAAAACAGGACAACTGAGGAAAGAATTAAGGGAATTTCTGTCCATATTCGTATTAAAAATGAAAAGATTTACATTGAGGAAGATTGGACTCAGGAAGGAATAGCGACAGAGTTATTAAGGGAAGGTGTACCCAAAGAAGATATTGTTTTAGCTTTTCATGATCCTGAAACTCGGAAGTTTACAGAATTTGCAGTGGCTTAATAGAAAAAACATAGATGAATTACATGAATTTTTATTAGTTGAGGAAAAAGAAAAACAATCAGAAATCTATGAATTGAGGAAGGTTTATGCCTAAAAATATACTTTCTTTAAAACCCAAATAATTATTGTGACGGAGTTAAAAATATTTTTCACAAGATTATAATTTATTGGTATAATATTTTGGTAACTATTTATCTTGACTCTCTCAGAAAATATGAAATATCTCAATCAAATTATTTTAGGTGATTGCATAGAAAAATTGCAAGAATTACCAGATAAAAGTATTGATTTAGTTATCCTTGATCCTCCTTATTGGAAAGTAATTCAAGAAAAATGGGACTATCAATGGCGTACTGAAGAAGATTATGTAGAATGGTGTTTACAATGGCTGAATCAAATATCAAGAGTAATTAAATTGTCGGGTAGTTTATATCTATTTGGCTATTTAAGAAATTTGTTTTATCTATATGATTATTTAATCAAATTAGGATTTGCTTTTAGACAGCAAATAATCATAGATAAAGGCATAAAATCTATCGGGGGACGTGCAACAAAAGGTTACAAAATGTTTCCGAATGTTACGGAAAGTCTATTATTTTTTAATTCTAATAGTCAACCATTTGTGAAAAAACTTCTCAAGGATAGACAAAAAGAATTAGGTTTAAGTGCTTTAGAAATTAATCAAAGATTAGGGGTAAAAGTTAATGGTGGAGGGATGTGGTCACTTTATACAGGAAATAATATTTTAGCACAAATTCCCACAAAAGAAATGTGGGAAAAATTGCAGGAAATTCTCGAATTTCAACATCCTTATGAAAATATAGCACCTGTTTTTAATATTGAAATGGGCATCACTGATGTTTGGAGAGATATAGATTTTTATAAAGAAGAGAGATATCATTCTACTCAAAAGCCTGTGAATTTGATAGAAAGAATTATCAAGGCTAGTAGTAATGAAGAAATGATAATTTTAGACCCTTTTATGGGTTCAGGAACGACTGCATTAGCTTGTTTAAATCTAAATCGGCACTATATTGGTATTGAGAAGGAAGAAAAATATATTCAAGTTGCTCAAAGAAGAATTGAGGAATATAAATCTAGTCTTTTGAATAGATATAGATTTTCTGAGGTAAATCAGGATTTTGT
>LJOT01000829.1 GCA_001672075.1 Anabaena sp. CRKS33 | reverse complement strand
ATGGGTAATATCTAGGGGACTCTTGCTGGCAAACATTTGTTGCCATTGTTGCCAAACTTGATTAAGTTCAGCGGAAAAAACACAATCACGGAGAACATAACCACTGGGATAGGGAGCTTTGACTACCCAAATGACGAAGTTATCTGTACCAGTATTGACTAGACGGGCGATCGCTAAATTCAGACCGGACATGGTAATTGGTAATTGGTAACTGGTAATTGCTAATTGTTAAAATTCCTACTTCTTTCCTGTTCCCTGTTCCTTGTTCCCTGTTCCCTCTTCAGTTTGTACTTGACTAGCTGGTGTGGTAGGAGAAGAAGTTGTTGGTGGTTCTGATTTAATAAATTGCTGTTTCAACTTGTTTGCTAATAATAAACCAGATATTAATCCTAATCCCACAATCAAAACTAAGAATATTGGTAATAATGGCGAAAATTTAACGGTCTTATTTTCCGTTAACACTTGAGTTTTCTGGTGATCATCCAATGGATCTAATTCTGTGTCAGCTAAAACCTGAGAAATATCTACTGTAATTGTT
>LJOT01000456.1 GCA_001672075.1 Anabaena sp. CRKS33 | reverse complement strand
TTGGAAAATTTAGTAGATGATTAGTGTATAAAATCTTATGGATATTAGCTTTTCATGATCCAGAAACTCGGAAGTTTACAGAGTTTGCGGTGGCTTAATCGAGAAAAAATTTGTTAGTATAATTTAGGTTAGGGTGAGTTTGGATGGACTCACCTTAATGTTTTGAAAAAGGTTAAAATATGTGCATTACCAAATAGAATTTAAACCCAAAGCGATTAAAGATTTACAGAAAATTCCTGTAAATGACAGAGAACGCATTATCAATAAAATTGAAGCAATGCAAGATGATTTACAAGGAGATGTGAAACGCTTAACAAATTTTACTCCAGAATATCGTTTAAGAGTTGGTGATTATCGAATTTTGTTTGAATTAGCAGAACAAACTATAATCGTGTATAGGGTTAAGCATCGTAGTAAAGCTTATGAGTAATAGGAGGTTAAAAAATGATTGAATTACATCCTGAGTTTTTAACAAAAAATGGTGAAAAACAATTTGCGGTTTTACCTTATGAGGAATTTTTGAAGATTCAGGAATTATTAGAAGATTTGGAAGATTTACGAGATTTGAGAGATGCTAAGGAAGAAGAAAAGAATAGTGTTTCAATGTCTTTAGAAGATGTGAAAAGTATGTTGTTAATGTGATCAAATTGTTGGTTTTGAGGACGAGGGGAGGGTGATTAGTAAGGAGAAGCGGCTTTGGTATAATTTAGGTTAGGGTGGGTCTTGATGAACTCACCTGAATGTTATAGCAATCCTAAATGATACGTGAGAGTTCAACAAGGCTAAAATGCTTATAAAACAAGGATTTTTATCTACGTATTTTCTCACAAACTGTTCAGGATTGCTATATAATATAATAGTTGATTATCGGGGTGAAAAATGCCAGCAAAGGACATATACCATGAAGCGGTGAAAAATGCTTTAATTAAAGATGGTTGGACAATTACGGCTGATCCTTATACTGTTGAATATGAAGATGATAACCTTTATGCTGATTTATTAGCTGAAAAGACTTTATTGCCTGAAAAACAAAAACGTATAATTGTAGTAGAAATCAAAAGTTTTATTAATCCTTCACCAATGAATGATTTTCAAAATGCTTTAGGGCAATATCTTTTATATCGTGATTTTCTCGAATTTTCTCATAAAGATTATGAACTGTATTTAGCAGTAAGAAGTACAATTTTTAATACTTTCTTTCAAAGAAAATCCATCCAACCTGTAATTAAACGTCATCAACTTAACTTTATTGTTTTTAATGATAAAAAACAGGAGATTCAATCATGGATAAAATTATAAAATATCGGGAGTTAATTAAAAGTATTTTAACAGAATATGATCAGTTGGTTCATAAATCTCCTGATTATAATACTGAAACCTGTTTAGTATTTGATGAAACTCACGATCATTATTTGTGGTTAACAGTTGATTGGAAAGAAGATAAAAGACTAAAATCAACTCATGTTCATATTCGCATTAAAAATCAGAAGATTTACATTGAGGAAGATTGGACCCAGGAAGGAATTGCAACGGAGTTATTAAGAGAAGGTGTACCGAAAGAGGATATTGTTTTAGCTTTTCATGATCCTGAAACTCGTAAGTTTACAGAGTTTGCTATTGCTTAATACAGAAAAACTTTGTTAGTATGATTTAGGTTAAGGTGGGTCTGGATGGACTCACCTTAATGTTATAATTTATGTTATGATTAATATTTTATGTGGAAAAGTCAGTTTAAGAAAGCAATATCATCTTTAGAAAGATCGTGTTTCTGTATATTTAGCCGATGTCAAAAAAATGTTACTATAATATCAATGAACTTAAACTAAGGAGGAAAATGGCAAAGGATATCTACCATAATGCGGTTAAAAATGCTTTAATTAAAGATGGTTGGAGGATTTTAGCTGATTCTTATTTTTTACAATACGAAGATGCCCAACTTTACGCTGATCTACTTGCTGGAAAAACGTTATTAGCTGAACAAAATGATCGTACCATTGTTGTGGAAATAAAAAGTTTTATTAATCCTTCTCTGATGAGGGATTTTGAATTGGCATTAGGACAATATATTGTATATC
>LJOT01000828.1 GCA_001672075.1 Anabaena sp. CRKS33 | reverse complement strand
TCACTGTTTCCAGACATTTTCGAGAAATTGGTGTATCTTCCATTTGTAAACAACGAAATAATAACATTAACAAGTTACGCAAATGACCACCGCTAACTTTACAAAGTCGTTCTAATGTCTCAGGACTATCAAATATTTTTGTAATTAAATTTTGACTTTCCTCTCCACTGACTCCGGGAAAAGCTCTTTTCATAATCATTTCTTTTAATAGTGTAATTCCTGCGGGATAATCTACACCATTCCTTTTTTTAACTGCTACCATTGGTAAAACTTTAGGATCTACCCCAAAACGATTTGTTAACCTACCTAAAGCATTAGAAAATATCAAAACTAGAGGAATTGTATAAACAACATGACATTTTAATTTATTTAATTGTTCACCCCTTTCTACAAATAGATATTCTGGTTGATATTGACCATTTGGTTTAACAGCATTATCTACCCTATCTAGATTATCAATGATCACAACTAAACCTGTTTTACCGCGTTTTTTTAGTTTTTCTGTTGCGGGGATAAGCAATTCTTGATTAATTGATTCTAA
>LJOT01000455.1 GCA_001672075.1 Anabaena sp. CRKS33 | reverse complement strand
AGCAAAAAAATCTGGTAAATCCTCAAATCCCTCCACAAAATAAATTGTCAAATTTGATCTGACAATTACCTGTTTACCTGCTTTATTTGCAGCTACTACCAAAGACTTAAAACCATAATTCATTTCTGGAGCGCCACCAGTTAAATCCACTGTTTTAATTTGCGGAAACCTACTAATTAAAGTAATTAACTGTTGACAAACTTCCGGTGTTAATTCCTCAGTTCTTTTCGGACCAGCTTCCACATGGCAATGGTTACAGGTCAAATTACAAAGTTTTCCCAAATTAACTTGTAAAACGTTAATTTCCTTTTTTGTTAAAGGTGAATTTAGCTGCTGAAAAAAAGGTGTAATCATAGAAGCATCTCTAGCACGAATTTCTATAAGAGGATATTTTAAAGGTCATTCAACCTCACAGACAGGGGAAAGTGACAGACTATTGATAATTGGGACATAGCACTTGACTAAATCGAAAGTTTCCTATATTATGGATAAACAACCCATCAATCATTACCAAAATCTCAAAAAATATTTTTGATCGCTCCACTCCGTTACGCTAGGGAAGTGAAAAGAATAAGAGCGCAAAGCGCGAAAGAGAAAGAGTATAAAGGGCTACCGAATAATTCTCCCAACAACGCAGACAACACGAAAACCAATATAGTTGCTGAAGTAGTCGCGCACGACCCTAACGTTGAGGTTGCGAGACGCAGAACGGCAGAGTTGAGGATTGTTGATCCAAGACCCGCCCCGCAGCACAGGTTTACTGCCTAGACTTGTCCAAGCACTGCCATCTATAGGCGCATTTATATAGTTTTCATGCCAACCATCCTCGCACCATTCCCACACATTCCCACACATATCATATAAACCAAAAGGGTTGGCGGGAAATTTTCCAACTTCTGTGGTTTTTTCTCGATATTCTCCTTTTTGTCCCTGCCCGTAAGTGTAGTTACCATCATAATTAGCTAAATCTGTAGAAATTGTTTCCCCACAATAAAACGGGGTAGTAGTTCCTCCACGACAAGCATATTCCCATTCGGCTTCAGTAGGTAAACGATAGGTTTTATTTGCCATTTGGGAAAGTCTGGCACAAAATTCTTGAGCATCATTCCATGATACACGATCAACAGGCAGATTATCACCTTTAAACCGAGATGGATCGGATTCTAAATCAATGTTAACCTTTCCTAGTGCAGCTACAGCCCGCCATTGTTTTTGCGTAACTGGATATTTACCCATGAAAAACGGGGGAACAGTAACTTGATGTTGTGGACTTTGAGAAGAATGATAACCTTCCTCATTTTCTGGAGAACCCATGATAAAAGTCCCCCCAGGGATAGCCACCATTTCCATAGATACCTTTTCCAAGGTTACAGGATTTAGCAGGGTTTGTGTAAAATATTCTGCACTTTTATAAAAGTAATTTAACGGCGTATTTCCTCTTACCGTTGATATCAAATTTGTTGATATCTTAGCAGTTTGAAACTCAAACCTCTTTATTGGAAATCCAAGTTTTCTCTGGGTTTGCTGGACAATATATTCAATGCCTTCGTCGCTACTAATTGCCACCCAATTCTTTATTCTCTCGTATTCTTTTGGATGATTTCTTTGAATTTGTGGCCACTCTATACCATGCAAAATAGGCAGAATTTTATCACTTTCTAATATATTGTTAAATTCCATAAAAGTCCATTCTTTGTGTTTAGCAAAGTAATTAGGACTAATTACGACCATTCCATACTGTGATTTTTTTAGACCTTCTGTAATTTTCCTATTTAATTTATCTCCCCACTCAATTTCTTTTTCGTCGTACCATACTCGATAGTTTTCATCAATTAATCTTTCATACAATGGTCTAGCAAATGTCTCTTTATCTTCAGACGCATGACTAAGAAATACATGATATTCACCCATAAATACTCCTTTTATTTCAATATTTAACTATTTTTAGAAAACCTTTACCATTTTATTCCTCCACACCAGCAATAATTGCCAAAGCCTTCGCATACTCTTCTAAATCACCTCGCAAAGCAGCCAACTCGCTTCGCAACTTTCTTTCCTCAGACCAACTCACCTCGTGTTCCTTCACA
>LJOT01000827.1 GCA_001672075.1 Anabaena sp. CRKS33 | reverse complement strand
TAAACTCATGGTAATTCGGGAATCTTGGTGTAATTTGCGATTAAAAGCCCGAATTTTCTTAGTTTGATTATCCTGTATTTCTGGATCTGCAACTTTACCAGACCAGAGTACGTTATCAATGGCAATTAATCCACCACTACGAATTAATTTAAGACAATGTTCATAATAATGCTCATAGTTACCCTTATCAGCATCAATAAAGGCAAAATCAAATGTCCCCGCTTCTCCTACTGTCAACAAATGATCTAATGTCTCTAAAGCCGGGGCAATATGTAAATCAATTTTATCTTGTACTCCCGCTGCTTGCCAATAACGACGGGCTATACTTGTATACTCTTCACTGACATCACAAGCGACGATTTTTCCATCTGCTGGTAAAGCTAAGGCCACGACCAAGGAACTATAGCCAGTAAATACACCTATATCTAGTGTCTTTTTCGCACCCAAGAGTTTAATTAACAAAGCCATAAATTGTCCCTGTTCAGGTGATATTTGCATTTGGGACATTGGCATTTGAGCGGTTTCTTGACGCAGTTGGGTTA
>LJOT01000826.1 GCA_001672075.1 Anabaena sp. CRKS33 | reverse complement strand
TGTAACGGGAATATTCACCTCTAACTGCCAATTTCCCCCTAATGCTGCATTGCCGGTTTTTGTGGTGGAGGCGCTAATGGTGGCGTTGGTAATTTGATGTAATTTGTGAATAAATTCTGCCCCAGAGTCGCCAGCAGCGACATTACAGCCATAGAGTAAAATATTCTGAGGTTGCCACTGTTGTAACTGTTGGGTGTAATTATGAATATTAGTTAAGTTTAATTGACTATTGCCTAAATATAAGCATCCGGGCGCACCGTGGGAAAGGATATGAATGGTGGTGATGTGGGGATGTTGTTGTAAAATTTGGCTAATTTGCTCAATTCCGTCTTGTTCTGGGGAAATAATAACTGTTTTTACACCCTCGATAATTCCTGCTTGGAGGGTCTGATAGTCGGAAAGGGAGGCATCAATAAAAACAATTGTTGTTGCGGTTTGACGGAGGAAAGGGTTGTTGAACATATTTTTTTCCTTTGCACCTGGTAGTGTAGGTTTTTATTGTATGGGGTAGGGAATGAGCAACTTCACGTAAAACCCGGATCTA
>LJOT01000170.1 GCA_001672075.1 Anabaena sp. CRKS33 | reverse complement strand
AAATACCTTAAAAACCATTGCTGATAAACATCAAGTGAGTATTGCTAATGTGGCTGTAAATTACATTTTAAATCAGCCAGCAGTGGGGGGTGTAATTGTCGGCGCTAGATTGGGAATTGCAGAACATTTATCAGATAATGCTAGGGTGTTTGGTTTCAATTTAGATGCGGAAGATATCGGGAAAATAGATGCAGTTTCTCAACATTCGCGGGATTTATATCAATTAATTGGTGATTGTGGAGATGAATATAGACGATAATTGAACAATAACATCCCCGACTTCTTTGATAAGATTATCAATATATCAGGACTTACGCAAAATACCTCTCAAACCCTCTTTTATTCGTTATCTTCGCTCCTTCGTGGTTCATTATTCCGTGACTTGTGCGTAAGTCCTATATATTATAGATTTATATTAGAAGTTGGGGTTTTTCGCTATCACTTCCCTCATGATCTCTCTAATATTCTTCATTTCTCTTTGTTTGCGTCAAATAAAAAATGTGGTTTATTTAATAGGAAATATTTGTAAATAATGCTTGAAAACGTTCATCTTCTCGAATAGCATCAAAATCTGAATTAGTTTTTGTCCATTCTCTAACTTTTTCAGGATACAAATTAATGGCTATTTGTAGGTTTTCAATTGCTTGTTCAATATTACTTTGTAACGCATAAATGCAAGATTTATTATACCAAGCTTGGTAATAATCAGGTTTAAATTCCACAGCTTTATCGTAGGATGATATCGCTTCTTCATACCTACCTAAATCATATAGGGAAATACCCCGGTTGTTCCAAGCTTCGTGATAATCAGGTTTAAATTCCACAGCTTTATCGTAGGATGATATCGCTTCTTCATACCTACCTAAATTATTTAGGGAATTACCCCGGTTGTACCAAGCTTCGTGATCATCAGGTTTAAATTCCACAGCTTTATCGTAGGATGATATCGCTTCCTCATACCTACCTAAATTATATAGGGAAATACCCCGGTTGTTCCAAGCTTGGTGATCATCAGGTTTAAATTCCACAGCTTTATCGTAGGATGATATCGCTTCTTCATACCTACCTAAATTATTTAGGGAATTACCCCGGTTGTACCAAGCTTTGTGATAATCAGGTTTAAATTCCACAGCTTTATCGTAGGATGATATCGCTTCTTCGTACCTACCTAAATCATCTAGGGAAATACCCCGGTTATACCAAGCTTCGTGTAAATCAGGTTTAAATTCCACAGCTTTATCGTAGGATGATATCGCTTCTTCATACCTACCTAAATTATCTAGGGAAATACCCCGGTTATACCAAGCTTCGTGATCATCAGGTTTAAATTCCACAGCTTTATCGTAGGATGATATCGCTTCTTCATACCTACCTAAATTATATAGGGAATTACCCCGGTTGTTCCAAGCTTGGTAATAATCAGGTTTAAATTCCACAGCTTTATCGTAGGATGATATCGCTGCTTCATAATCTTTCCTAACATCGTGTAAATAACCTAATTCAAAAAATAATTCAGCTTTTGTTTCATTAGGTGTAGTATCTGTAATCAGTTCGTGAATTTCTATAATTTTTTGATTTGTTTCCTCATGGGTCAAACTAGTATATTTTTCATAAGTTCCTTCCTGAATAATTCTTGTTGATTCTTGTGTTAAAGTTTCTGAATCTAGGGGAAAATCAAATGAACCAGAACGCCAATCAAAAAAATCTGGTGCGCGGTGAATGAAATATTTAATAGCAAATTGAGGTAATAAAAAAACAAAACAAATCTTAAAATTGTCTCTAAATCGTTCTCGTTGCTGGTTAATATTAATTAAAAGCGGTGGTACATCTTTCCAACTGTAATGATGAGTTTCTCTGCTACTCCAACCTACCAAAGTTTTGGCTTCTTCATATTTAGACAATGAAGACTCCAAACCTGTAATAAATAAAATATTTATCTGTTCTTTATGCTCCAATTTATCAATTATTTCATATAGATTAGTAATATCTTGATTTAATTTCAGAACTTCTATATTTTGATCATGAATATCTTCCTTGACCTTACTAATTAACTCTTGACCTCCAGCAGGAGAACAACGCACAAACAACAAAGCAAAACCATCTGTAAACCTCAGTGTCCGTACAAAAGCTTGATATTCTTCATCTTTTTCTTTTGGTAAATCAATATCCCAATCACTTAGTTTAAGAGTCATAATTGTAGCTAGATAATCATGTAGGTTGGGTAGAACGAAGACCAAACCCAACAAAGTTAAAAAATCAATGTTTTTTAATTTATAAAAGTGTTGGGTTTCGGTGTTTTTTAATTTATAAAAGTGTTGGGTTTCGGTGTTTTTTAATTTATGTTGGGTTTCGGTGTTTTTTAATTTATAAAAGTGTTGGGTTTTGGTGTTTTATAATTTATAAAAATGTTGGGTTTCGGTGTTTTATAATTTATAAAAATGTTGGGTTTCGGTGTTTTATAATTTATAAAAATGTTGGGTTTTCTCAACCCAACCTACAAACATCATCCAGGATATAATTGATTATAGGTATTCTGAAATTCTTTTATTCCTCTAATTAGTGGATGAATATCATACCAACGTTCAATTTCTCCCTCTTCATTTTGACTATGATATTCTAAAATGGGACGATTAAATAATAAATTTCGATACAGTTCATTATTAACTATCTCCTTAGTACGAAAAACATTGGCCAATGCTTCCCATTGATTAGCGTGAATAGTATCTTTATAAGTATTTCGCAGTTCGCTAATTGAACGTTGTAAAGCTATTGTAGAAATGGGTAAAGTTTTCGTGTATTCGAGTGCTTGTTTCATTAATAGCAATAAGTTCCGCGCATGACCACCACTCATTAAACACAACTGATTCAAAGAATCCTGACTTTCAAATAAATTAACAATATCTCGACTAGGATCTACTTTTTCCAGGCGTTTTTTGAGAATTTCAATAACTTTATCAATTCCTGGTTGATAAGGTTGATTATCAGGAGTTCTCACCATGATCATCGGTAATACCTGGGGAGTTCCATAGATTTCCGTTAATGATGTTGCTCGGTCAGAATAAAGTAAGGAAATAGGTACTGTATAAACTAAATGACAATCTAAAGCTTTCAGTTGATTTTGACGGTCTATAAAAATTTGATCGTGATTGCTACGTCCATCTGGTTGGATAATAGGAACAATTCTATCTAAATTATCAGCAATTAAAACTAAATCAGAATATCCTGGAGGCAGATTTTTCTTAGCATTTTGAATAAATTTGTTTAATGCTTCAGTTAAAGTAGTGGTATGGGGATTAATCTTCTCACGAATTTTTCGCCGTTCATTAGGTTCACTTCGCATTTTAGTTGTAATTTTAGCAAATTGCGAAACCTGTACTTCAAGTGATAATTCCTCGAAAGAAATTTGTGTTTGTAGCAAATCTTTTAGATCTTCCCATCGTTCCTTCAACCAATATAATACAGGTTGAGAATCTAAATTTTTAAATGCTGCTAATATGTTTTTGGTGCAAGCTAAAAGAATATCTGTATATTGTACATCTTCTGGATCAATATCTTCTTCCTCCGCCGCAAAGTAGACGACAAAAAAACCTTGATCATTTAAATGTTTCTGTAATCTTAATAACTCCGTAGATTTACCCGCACCACGATGACCTGCATAAAGTTGACAGGTTTTTCTAGCAGAGAGTAAAATCTCTCTACCTACCGCTTGTAATATATCACCATCTCCTCGGACTGCGTTACAATCAACATAAGCAGAATCTCCCACAGGTAAAGGTTGGAATGGGTCAAAAGCATTATATAAACGTCTTAAAAAGTCAAAATCTGATGTCATAGTCAAAAATCCTCTTTTTTAAAGTCATATTAACGCAAAAATAGGTAATTTTAGATATCCGATCCTTAAAAAACTCAGGAATATTGTTGTAAGTTAGAGTATAGAAAAAATCCTCAATCATCGAAAATGACTAACAAAACTATTCCCAATGGCTACCTCCGTAAAGTCCATCAGATCGCTTTTAATATTCAAAATATGGCAGCGTCTCGCCATTTTTACCATTGAGGTCAATTTTAGCGCCTAGCCTAAATTTTTCTGAATTTTCCTGAATTTTATCTGATAATAAAACTAGTCTCCTCAAGCAAAACCTATGGAAACCCTCACTTTAAACATACCTCCCGCAGTAAATTTAACAGATGAGCAGTTTTATCAACTTTGCATGGCCAACGAACCTTGGCAATTAGAACTTACCCAAACCGGAGAATTAATTATTATGCCCCCCACAGGTGGAGAAAGCGGAATTATAAATGCTAATTTAAGTACAGATTTAGGTTTATGGAATCGTCAAACTAAATTAGGTAAAGTATTTGACTCCTCCACCGAATTTAAACTACCCAGTGGTGCATATCGCTGTCCTGATGCAGCTTGGGTAAAACTAGCACATTGGCAGGCTTTAAGTAAAGAAGAAAAAAAACGGTTTCCCCCCCTTTGTCCTGATTTTGTGGTTGAATTGCGATCGGAAACGGATAGTTTAGAAAAATTACGCGCTAAAATGCGAGAATATCAAAATAATGGGGTGCTTTTAGGTTGGTTAATTGATCCACAAACACCCTTGGTAGAAATTTATCGTTACGGAAAAGATGTAGAAGTTTTGAACTTTGATTTTGACAACCCACCAAAACTTTCTGGTGAAGATATTTTACCAGGCTTTATTCTTAATTTACAGATAATTTTAAATCCATAGATTCTAAATTTCGGGATGATGATTTCTCAAAAAACTATTCCCAATGGCTACCTCCGTAAAGTCCATCATATCGCTTTTAATGTCCAAAATATGGCAGCGTCTCGCCATTTTTACGGTCATATTTTAGGCTTACACGAACTCACAGGAGACGAAATACCAGAAACATTAATAGAACTTGTCAATGCTGGTAAAGTCGCTAATTTCGTCACTCCCGACGGCACAATTATAGACCTATTTGCAGAACCAGAATTATTACCACCAGATCCAGATCCCAGCAAGTCTTTTACCAGAGCATATCATTTAGCCTTTGATATTGCTCCAGAATTATTTGATCAAGCCGTTGCCGTGATCAGAGATAATAATTTAGTTATTGCTTATGGTCCGGTTTCCCGTCCCACAGGTAGAGGGCTGTATTTTTATGACCCCGATGGGTTTATGATCGAAATTCGTTGTGATCCTGATTAAATGCGAAAATGGAAAAAGTTTTAAAAGTTCTTAACGACGTAATTACTAACCCACCAATTCCCCACGAACCCCATAAACAATCTTTAAAAAATTGGGCTATGTATTGTTTACGGGATAGAGGTTTTATAGTTATTTTTGCCCAAAATGCTGATTTTGCTGTCCAGTTTAAAAACGGAGAAAAGTTCTATTTTAAAGTTACCAATAATGCCGATAATTTAGATAATAGTATTAACTGGATTGTTTGGGATAGCACCACCAAAACAACCAGCTTAATTCCTCAGTCCTAGTTAATAAGTATTACAGCCAGCCATATAAGTATTTCATTTTACAATAATTTCCGTATCTCTGAGGAAGAGAGGGTAAAAGGAAAAACTTTTGTGACTGTAATGGGGTTTTCAAAGCCTTTCCCCCCGTGGGGGAGAGGTTGACCAGGGAGGTTTTTCTGTAAACTGAGGATTTTCAAACAAGCTCTTAAATTTAGTCTGGGTTGGCTGGTAAACTAGCGAATAGCTGTTTAACTAACTGCTGAGTTTTATTTTCTAAATTTTGCCAGTCTACATCACCATATTCGTCAATTAAGTTAGGATCAATATCAACTGCCCCCTGCTCTGGACTATAATTGAGAAAACATATTTGATAACACAAATCCCATAAGTCTATATTTACCCGTTCCTGTTGACTTTGCAAAAGTAAATGATATCCTGGATAAGGCATTGGCAAATTAGCAAGAGTTGCTTTAATTTCCTCTACTTCCGTTGCTGTTGCGGTTTCCATTTCCCGCACCAACTGAGTTACCAAGGACTTTGTTTCATCACTTGTGTTAGCAGGCCAGGTCAGTACATCTTGGTAAGTCCCTTGCCAATTGGATGTATCAAGCTGCTTACGAATATTATCAATTACGCGAATAAAAGCAGGTTGCATCAAGATTTCTGCTTGCTGCCATGAGGTATAATTAGTGATTTTAGGTGGCATTGCTAGTCAATGGGGATACTGATACTAAAATTAACAATTTTGTTTGATGAAAGAATTGTACTTTTAATTTAAATCTTTTCTCAAGATACCTGATCTCAGGGAAGGAAATTCGGAGATATTGACTACTATGGGTAAAATTAGGTTATAAAGCTGGGGAGGGAGATTATGATAGGTAAATTGCTAGATCATCGCTACCAAGTCATTCGCATTTTGGCCACGGGAGGATTTGGTCAAACCTATATTGCCCAGGATACCAGACGGCCAGGCAATCCCATCTGCGTGGTTAAGCACTTGAAACCAGCAAATTCTGACTCTCATATCTTTACTACTGCTAAACGGCTATTTCACAGCGAAGCAGAAACTTTAGAAAAATTGAGTAATCATGACCAAATCCCCAGACTTTTGGCTTATTTTGACGAAAATCAAGAATTTTTTCTAGTCCAAGAATTTATTGACGGCCACACCCTCCAGGAAGAACTTATCCCCGGACAGCCTTGGAGTGAAGCCCAAGTCATACAAATGTTGTTGGAAATTTTGCAGATTTTAGAGTTTGTTCACCAAGAAGGTGTAATTCACCGCGACATTAAGCCAGATAATATCATTCGCCGCGCCGCTGATTATAAATTAGTTTTAGTGGACTTTGGTGCAGTTAAACAATTACGTTCACCCCTGGTAACAGTAGGTGGACAAAAAACTGCTACTGTAGCTATTGGTACTCCTGGATATATGCCTACGGAACAAGGTCAAGGTAAACCCCGTCCTAATAGTGACCTTTACGCTTTGGGAATTATCGCTATTCAAGCATTAACAGGAGTACCTGTTACCCAATTACAAGATGACCCAGATACAGGGGAAATTAATTGGCAGCATTTAATACCTGTTAATTCTGCCTTGGTAGCAATTTTAACAAAGATGGTGCGTTACCACTTCAAAGAACGCTATCAAACAGCAACGGAGGCTTTACAAGCTTGTCAAGAATTGGTAAATATCATCCCAGAATTTTCCCAACCCTCCCTATCTCCTAAGATTATTTATCAATCTCCTCAAGTTATATCTTCAAGATTGACACAAAAAACAATGGCGGTTTCTCCCGCTAATCATATTCCTTCTCAATCTCTTCCTCAACAATCTTTTCCCCAAGATACCAATAAACCCGATCCTTTACCTTTATTAATTGGTATATTACTAGCGGGTGGTGTCGCGGCTTTATTTACAAATATATATCCCAATTTCAAGAATTTAACTATTAATTGGACGGGAGAAAATAGCAAATTAATCAGTAAATGCTTGGCCGTAGTTACGGCTGATTCTAATATCCGTGCTGAACCCAGCGCTATCAATTCTGATAATATTTTGAAAACTTTGGGTACGGCCAGTCAGTTTGAAGTGACCGGTAAGCAGACAAAGCGAGGTTGGGTAGAACTTAAACTTTCTTCTGGTAGGTTGGCCTGGGCCCATTCTGATGTCATTTCTAATCGGGAAAACTGGATTTCTTGCCGTCGTGACCAAGGTTTGGCTATACAAACTGTAGATGATATTCCTTTAATTACATCTCGGCCAATTCCTTCAGTTCCCGCAAAATCTGTGGTGGTAAATCCCACAGTAAAGCCTTCTTTAAAGCCTTCTTTACCCGCTACTTCGGATCAGGTGAAAACGGTAGATAAGGCCAGAGAAAAGCTTGAATCAGGAGATTTACAAGGAGCAATTTCTCTGCTCAAGTCAACATCGGGAAATGCTGTTTCTAGTATTAAAGAAACCGTTGATACTGTTAATCAATGGCAGAATGATTGGGCAAAAGCAGAAGCTTTAGCTAATGATATTAATAAGGCAATTGATAATGGTAAATGGGACGAGGTTTTAGCTTATCGAGACCACCCGGAAAAGCTGCCTAATATTAAATATTGGCGGGATAAAATAGAACCAATGTTTAAACAAGCTGCCGAAAATGTCGCTAAACAGGCATTACCCAAAGAACATAAACCAACTCTTTCAGAAACACCAAAGAATGGGATTTAAAATCCTGTCTCTACAACTAACATCCCCTGTTGATTTAGTTATTTAGAAGCACTAACACTGATTCTTGTCACCAGGGTTATTAATATTTTTCTCAGCATTAAACTTAGGTGTTTCAGTTACTTCTTGATGCGGGGAAAATGCTGGTGAAATTAAAGTAACTACAACACCAATACCACAGATGATTCCTGCTGTACCCAATATAGCTGCTATTTTGAGTATTCTGGCTTTATTGGTTGTTTGATTTGTTTGGGTATCTGTACTGTTAGTCATTTGATGCTTCTCTAATTTATAAAAGAATACTCTGAATGAATAATAATGAATAATATAGCCATTCCCATCTCTAATAAATTAATAAATAAATTAATAATTATTAATTTATTTATTAACTGCTCTATGTAAAACCCCAAAAAAAATGCTCCCCATTTCTGGAGAGCATTTCTTTAATTAAGCTCTGTTAAGAAAGCTTGAATTATTAACCGTTGATTGCAGGAGCGCTCAAAGCTACAGGAGCAACATCAGCAGCAGCCAAGTCTAGGGGGAAGTTGTGAGCGTTGCGCTCGTGCATTACTTCCATACCTAAGTTAGCGCGGTTGATTACGTCAGCCCATGTAGAAATTACACGACCTTGAGAATCAATGATTGATTGGTTGAAGTTAAATCCGTTCAAGTTAAAAGCCATTGTGCTTACACCCAAAGCTGTAAACCAGATACCAACTACTGGCCAAGCAGCTAAGAAGAAGTGTAAAGAACGGCTATTGTTGAAGGAAGCGTATTGGAAAATCAACCGACCGAAGTAACCGTGTGCTGCAACGATGTTATAGGTTTCTTCTTCTTGACCGAATTTATAACCGTAGTTTTGTGATTCGTTCTCGGTTGTTTCTTTAACCAAGGAAGAAGTTACCAAA
>LJOT01000825.1 GCA_001672075.1 Anabaena sp. CRKS33 | reverse complement strand
CAATTCGCCCGCAGCCGCGCGGGTGAACATGCGAGAGAGATGCTGCAAGACTTCCGCGGCAGTCTGATCACCGATGACTACTCGGGCTACAAGGCTTTATTCCGGGAAGGCGTCATCCAGGAGGCGGGCTGTTGGGCCCATGCCCGACGCAAATTCTTCGAAGCCCACAAGCTCAACCAAAGCGAGATCGCCAGCCAAGCGCTGCAAACCATCGCACAGCTGTATGCCATCGAAGCCAAGGTCAAAGACCGCCCCGAGGACGAAAGGCTGCGAATACGGCAGAAAGAAAGTCGCCCACGGCTGGATAAATTCAAGGCCTGGCTCCAAGCCACGCGCCAGACTTTGTTCAATGCCGACGTGACAGCCAAAGCGATCGACTACACGCTCAACCGCTGGGCCGCGCTTACCGCCCACCTGAGCCACGCGGGCATTGGCGTCGACAACAACCCGGCCGAAAACGCCATCCGGCCACTCGCACTGGGCAGAAAAAACTGGCTCTTCGTAGGCTCAGAACAAGCCGGCGAACGCGCCGCCGTCCTGATGAGC
>LJOT01000824.1 GCA_001672075.1 Anabaena sp. CRKS33 | reverse complement strand
GTTTGGCCTGTTTTCAAATGCTATCCAAGCATTTAGAAATTCCCTTTCGGAAAGAAGTAGTCCGCCGCATTTTAAATGACCAAATCAAGCGTCAAGGCAGTGTATCGTTTCAACTTTGTGCTTATTTATCAGAATTAATTGGACTCAAATCCCAGCTAGTTGATGTTCCGGCTGTTTCCATTAACCGCATTCCTACCCCAGCATTAATTCACTATCGTGATAGTTTTGCAGTTCTTTATGCCGTAAATGGAAAAAAAGCCGTTTTGGGTGTACCATCTCAAGGTATTATCAACACCAACCTTGATAAATTGCTAGAAGAATTAGAAACAGATGAAACCAACTTACAACCACAAGTTAGGGTTTTATTGCTCAGTGCGACTAAGGAAACACCTAAAGAACGCTTTGGATTAGGATGGTTTGTTCCTTACTTATCCCGTTACCGGCGGGTGTTGATAGAAGTATTTATTGCTTCCTTCTTCGTCCAATTAGCCGCTCTAGCTAATCCTCTAGTTATTCAGCTAATTATTGATAAAGTCATCGTTCAAAA
>LJOT01000823.1 GCA_001672075.1 Anabaena sp. CRKS33 | reverse complement strand
GGTGATGCTTCAGGAATCAATTTAGGTTTAGATTTATGGCATAAACTGTGGATACCATTATTTAACCCTGCTATTGGTATCCTCATGGGTGGGGCTTTGCTGAGTGGTATTATTAGCTGGGTTTCTAAAAAATTGACAAAAAATGAATTGTCCTAAGATAATTTTAATTTGTATTAAAAAATGAGTGAATATACAGCACTTCCCGGTGTTATGAGGTACATATTTAGCGGGCAAGACTTGTACTGAGTTTGCCGTTCGCGTAGCGTGGCGTTAGCCATAGTATGCCCGCACTACAAGAGTTTCATCATTCAACTTTGTACCTCATAAGAGCAGAAACCGCTGTAACATCTTTCTTTGTCGGATTTGAAAAATTGAGGATATCCAAACAGTTAAAACTGTTCCCTGTTCCCTGTTCCCTGTTCCCTGTTCCCTGTCACCTGTTCCCTTACTTAAGAATCTGTGTTAATGCTGATTGTAAGTTAGGATATTGATACTGAAAACCTGATGCTAAAGTCCGTTGGGGTAAGACTTGCTGCCCTTCTAATACC
>LJOT01000454.1 GCA_001672075.1 Anabaena sp. CRKS33 | reverse complement strand
ATAATTTCAGGAATTTGCAGATGTCCTGATTGATTTAAGGTGACTAATTCCATAGTGTTTTTTCCAAAAAAGAGTAACTGTTTGTATTATAGCAGCGATCGCACTCCCACACTCCAAAAAGCGATTTGTACAGAGCTTTTCCACATTCACAACAATAAATTATGTTATAAATTTAACCAGCTAAATACTTCTTGAACAGTTATATCTAATTCAACCCCTGTAAGAACTGGTAAGTGATCGCTATTTTTAAGTTCCCTAACTCGGCGATCGCTGTCTACTACTAAAATACTCTCATCTTCGGGATCAAGCAACCAACCCAACTCAGTACCATACTCAGCGCAGTGTAGTAATTTGGATAGGACTTGTTTATATCTCTGATCGGGAGAGAGAATTTCAATAGCCCAATCTGGATGGATTTCAAAACGATTGGCAATCCGTCCTGATGGCAACCGAGGGATTCGCTCCCAAGGAAATACAGCTATATCTGGAACAATCGCTAACCCACCAAAAGCACAGCGTAGTTCTGGAAAAGCTTTGGCAATTTTTTGAGGTTTAGTAATTTGATTAATAGTTTCGCATAGATCGATCTGAAGTTGGCTATGTTCCCCTTGAGGCATAGGTTTCTGTGTGATTTGTCCATGAATAAATTCAGAAGCAGGTTCTGTTTCTGGCAATTGCAAAAATTCTGCGATGGTTGTGGGTTTAATTACTGCCATAGTCATAGCTTTATGCCTTCTCAAACCTCTTTAATTTTAACAGCGATCGCACCTTCCACATCCTTTAAAAGCGAACTGACAAGTCAGCGCTTGCGCTATCGCACTTCCCAGACACCAAAAGCGAACTGCTTCCAAGTTTTTCACAGGCTGCTTCCAAAGAAATTCCTTCTTGACGTTTTCTAGCTGCAAGTAATCTTGCTTTCATGGCTGAACTGCTTAATAGATAAGCGGTTTCTCTCTCAGCCATTATTTCTTGCCAAAGGGCAATGGGTACAACTACGGAAACTGTTTGCCCTTCTGAATCACAAATATATTGTAATGCGTTATTCATAGCTGCGAATATAACTTACTGGGTTGTTAATAATTATAACTGCAAAAGTTTTGATGAGCTATTGGCGTTAGCGGTAGCTTACCGTAGGTATCGCTCTTCCCACATCCCCAAAACAGCGATACCTTCAGTTAGTTTCACTATCGCAAATTAAATTGCTGTGGGACTATAATAAGCTTACAGGAGCATTTACTATATAATGACTAAAAAAGAAAAACTGTGGCAAAAAGCTAAAAATAGTCCAGAAAATCTAACCTTTGATGAGTTTGAAACTCTCCTTAGTCAGAATGGGTGGGAATTTAGTCGTCAAAAAGGGAGTCATCGTTTATGGTATTCACCGAGTGGCAAACCTTTACCAATTCAGCCTCGTAAAGATGGAAAAGCAAAACTCTATCAAATTCACCAGTTTTTTGAATATCAAGAGGGAAATGAGTAATGACTTTAGATAATTATAATTTTGATGGTTTTACAATAAATTTATATGTTGATGAACAAGGAGATTGGTTGGCACATTTCCAAGAAATACCTAATATTTCAGCTTTTGGTGATACTCCTGAAGAAGCTTTACAAGAACTCAAATTAGCCTGGGAGCTAGTGAAGGAAGATTATCAACAAAAAGGTAAAGAAATTCCTATTGCTCCTGTGCGTAGAAAATTGTATTCTTCATAAAGCGATCGCATATCCCCCCATTCCCAAAAAGCGATTCCTGCGGAGCGCTTCGCTATCGCACTCCTCCACATCCCAAAACAGCGATTAATCTCTATAATTTACTAAGCTAAATATTGTGAATTTTGAGTTTAAACCAGCTATTTCTATGATGGAACTTCTGCTAACTTAGCAATGGAATCGCCAAGACGGAGAAAATGTTTCCCATTAAGAGTTAAGATTTTATCCGCTTCTATTTTTAAAGCAGAATAAGCGATTAAACTATCATAAATTGCTCCTCCCGTAAACCCTAAATTGAACATATTTTCTATAGCTTGATAATAATCATCTTCAGTTAAAGAAATAATCTGAAATTCTTTGAGATTTTCCTGAATAAGCCTCTGAGTGATTTGAGGTGA
>LJOT01000453.1 GCA_001672075.1 Anabaena sp. CRKS33 | reverse complement strand
GCTATTGTTAAATAACATCTCGCTATTATTAAATAACATCAATTATCATCTCAATTATTTAATAGGGTAATTGTAGTGCGAGCATCTTGCTCGCTATTAAATAACATCAATTATTTAACTCAATTATTTAATAGGGTAATTGTAGTGCGAGCATCTTGCTCGCTATTAAATAACATCAATTATTTAACATCAATTATTTAACATCAATTATTTAACCTTAATTATTTAACATCAATTAAATCACATTCCATCTGCATGATGTACACCATTAGCGGGCAAGATGCCCGCACTACAAGGGTTTTATCATTAATATCTGTAAATTTAATTTAGATATATCAGGGAGCAAGATGCTCCCACTACAAAATTACTGTCATTTAAAAATTAAAATCTATCCCATAAAAAAGGGTATTCATCAGGAGTATTTGATAAACCAGCTTTTACAGGATTTTGCAAAATATATTCCCATTTATTCATAAATTCTTGTTCATTTCTCACCATTTCATCATACCTACCATCCTGCCAAACCTTGCCAATGTGCAGCATAACATTGGGTATTTGTTTCGCACTATAACTTTTAATACTATGTAAAATACTGCCAATTGTCCAAAAATCAGTTTCATCTTTTAACAAAGGTTCAATTAATAAATGTACATGATCTGGCATAATTACTACAGCATATAATTTATATCTTTGATTATCAAAATATTGACAACATTCTAATACAACTTGTCGCGCTGCTGGAGTTAGTTCTAATCTTTCCCAAGTTACAAAAGTGATAAAATATTTACCATGAGGTTTTTCTAATCGGGGTAGTTGTTTTTGAAACTTCATATTGACAAAATATAAACATTAAAAATGATGATTAAAAAACCTTAATTTTATCCATAAACAGTTATCAACCATAGCTCAAAAGTCAACATTTTTCATTCATTAATCAATTTGTAAATTTTTCGGATTGTTGAGAATAAAATGATTATCTTGTTTCACTAAATCACCTATACAGTGAATTTGTAAACGCTCTTGATAAGCTTTAATAGCTAAGATATAATCCTGATTAGCTAGAACTGTTTTAATTTCTTGTAATTTCTCAAACACTGCCCCTAATAATGTAATTTCTCCTCTCAGCTTATCATTTTCTGGAGTAGCAATTTGCATAACAACACCTTGAACAGTAAAGTTAGGATAATTGGTAATAAATTCGCTTAAAATATCAAATTGATCTCTATTTTCTACTATCTCTAATGTTTTTAAAATATCGCTAATTCTTTCAGCATAATCTCCTAAATTATGTTGAAGAGGTAACAAAATTTCATATTCATCTGATTGAGAATATCCAATAGTTCAGTCCTATATTCATACCGACTTAATAGTTGAGGTATTATATGGTCTATTTGGCAATCTCGAAATTCACAGTGTCTTCCACAATAACAGCACAATCCATTATGAGCAAACCAAATAGCATATCTCTCAATAAATTCGCCAGTATATTTAACTGGTGTCATTTTTCCTAATCTCCTAATAATATCCTAATCGCTTTTAATGCCTGACTACGCTTCCCATTACTAATCTTAGCAAACCAGTAATGGGATTCCTCATAACTCATTGCTTTTATTCCTTGGGCAATATTAGCAATTCTTTCAGGCTTAGAAAGTGGTTGCACCGTCTGAAACAACAAAGCTAAATTTATCCCTGTTTCCTCAGTTAAAACATAAGGACTTTGACGATTATGACTTAACGTTTTTGGGTCATAATTATTGGCTTTTAAACAATCATAAATTGCTTGTTTTACCTGAATCAAAGCATTACCCTTTAACCTACCAATGCGCTTGGCAGCAGGACGTTTTTTCTCTCCTGCCTTTTTATAAGCACACTGGTATAATTCTACCACAAAGTTATTGTTATCTGTGGAAACTACACGCAATTGAAATTCTTGCATATTTGTTGACTGTTAACCGTTGACTGTTAAGCTGTTGTGTGTTTAATTCGGATAAGGAATGCAAGCAAGATGCTTGCACTACTTTAATTTCAGGATTTCTCAATTACAGCATATTTCGTTACAATCAGGTACAAATTGAAATCATAAAACCCTTGTAGTGCGGGCATCTTGCCCG
>LJOT01000822.1 GCA_001672075.1 Anabaena sp. CRKS33 | reverse complement strand
TCGCCATTGGAGTCAAGGACAAACCAAAGCGGAAACCCCCGTAGGCATATTTTACGTCTCCGAGTACGGTTTTGGCACGCAAATAGCCCAATCTATAGCGAATGGGATTACTAAAACTGGTGTGGCTGTAGAAATGGTAGATTTAGCCACTGTCAACGAATTACAAGAACTGCGGGAACTGGTAGGACGTTGTACGGGTTTAGTCGTGGGAATGCCCCCAGCTTCCGGTAATTCTATCATTCAAGCGGCCTTGAGTACAATTTTAGGTTCAGCCAAAGAAAAACAGGCCATTGGTATTTTTGAAACCGGTGGAGGAGATGATGAACCTACCTATCCACTGTTAAATAAATTCCGGGCTTTAGGCTTAAATATCGCTTTCCCCGTAATTGAAATCCGGGAAACACCCACAGCTAACACTTATAAAAAATGTGAAGAAGCGGGGACAGATTTAGGACAGTGGGTGACAAGAGACAAAAGTATCAAAGCCATGAAATCCCTTGCGGCTGATTTAGATAAAGCCTTGGGCAGAATTAGCGGCGGCTTATATATT
>LJOT01000821.1 GCA_001672075.1 Anabaena sp. CRKS33 | reverse complement strand
AGGAACCTCCTTGTAGGGGCCGGCTTTTCGGTAGAACCGGGTGCGGAACGCGGTTTTGCTGGTACCCAGGCGCTGGCCCTTGTCCACCACCAGGTACTGACCGTGCAGATCCTTGTAGCCGTTGGAGGCTGGGGTGCCGGTCAGACCGGTCGTCCAGTCGAACTTGTCGAGGATGCGCTTCACAGCCTCCACCCGGTCCGTGGCGCTGTTCTTCATCTTGCTGATCTCATCCCACACGATGCCGTTGAACGGCAGCGGCTTGTCCTTGCTGACGTAGTAGGTGTGCAGCGTCTCACCGAGCCACTTGAGATTGTCGTAGTTCATCAGGTACACGTCAGCCTCGCGCATCAGCGCCCGGGTGCGCTGGTCCCGGGTGCCGGTGACCATGCTGAAGCGCAGGTGCTTGGTGTGCTGCCACTTCGCCGCCTCCTGCCGCCACACAAGCCGGATAACGCGGATCGGGGCGACGATGATGACGCCCCGTAAAAATCGGGTGTTGATGAGGTGCGCGATGGTGGTGAGCGTGATGATGGTCTTGCCCAGCCCCATG
>LJOT01000820.1 GCA_001672075.1 Anabaena sp. CRKS33 | reverse complement strand
CGCGCCAATTTCCCAAACCAGAGGTTATCAAATCCTGTTCCAACAACTAGAAGCATGGTTATCAGAAATTACAGGTTTTGCGGGAATTTCCTTACAACCAAATGCAGGTTCTCAAGGAGAATATGCGGGACTTTTAGTAATTCATGAATATCATCAAAGTCGGGGAGAAGGACACAGAAACGTTTGTTTAATTCCCCAATCTGCACACGGTACAAATCCCGCGAGTGCGGTCATGTGTGGAATGAAAGTAGTAGGAGTTGCTTGTGATGATCATGGTAATATTGATGTTGAGGATTTAAAAGCCAAAGCTGAAAAACATAGTAGTGAACTTTCAGCTTTAATGGTGACATATCCATCAACCCATGGCGTATTTGAAGAAGCAATTCAAGAAATTTGTGCTGTCATTCATGAACATGGTGGACAAGTTTACATGGACGGCGCTAATATGAATGCCCAAGTGGGTATTTGTCGTCCTGGTGATTTTGGTGCAGATGTCTGTCATTTGAACTTACACAAAACCTTCTGTATTCCCCATGGTGGTGGTGGTCCC
>LJOT01000819.1 GCA_001672075.1 Anabaena sp. CRKS33 | reverse complement strand
TTTCCCGTAATAGAGGTAAACTTAAACCAATGACGTTACTATGACAACCCTCGATTTTTTCCACAAATAAACTCCCGTACCCTTCTAAAGCAAATGCTCTAGCGCATTTGAGTGGTTCACCTGTTTTTACATAGGCTTGAATCGCGCGATCGCTCATTTTAGCAAAATACACCCTAGTAACTTGACACTTGACAAAATACTGATTTTGTGCTGTGTCACTCAATACATGATCTGTATACAAGTCGCCAAAATTACCTTGCATTACTTGCCAACGAGCGATCGCTTCTTGATCATCTGCTGGTTTATCATGAATTGTACCATTAATTGCTAAAACTGATTATTTGTTAGTTTACAACTATCAGTGCCATTTTTTATGCCTGGAAATATAAACAACGAGTTATATTGGAAATAACCAAAAAGCACCATTAACTCTAAAACTAACAACTTGGAGAAATTATGAAAGCAATTAAAGTAATGGCAACCGTTGATCAAGAAGGAAGTTTATCGTTAGATAAACCATTAAATATTATTCAAAATAGCCGTGTAGAAGT
>LJOT01000452.1 GCA_001672075.1 Anabaena sp. CRKS33 | reverse complement strand
TTCCAGAAATTGCCCTCACTCCTGCTTTATCCAGCTATATTTGTGATTTTTACACAGCTTGTGAGCGAATTAGCGAAAGAGTTGCTGTGACTTTAGATGCTGGCATACCGAAAGCGGAAAATTGGCATGAACAACTATTGTTACAAATGGCAGAAATTGGTGGAGAAAATCGTCCTCCTTTATGGCAAGGTTCACTGTTATTACAATTAAATGATTATCGGAAATTTAGGCATTTAG
Organism: Anabaena sp. CRKS33; assembly: GCA_001672075.1. GTDB lineage: Bacteria > Cyanobacteriota > Cyanobacteriia > Cyanobacteriales > Nostocaceae > Dolichospermum. Next base: position 1,878 of record LJOT01000452.1, on the reverse strand, counting down.
CACGGCACAATTATAATCTACAACTGCGAAAAGAAAGAGTATTGGAATTAGCTAAACAAACAGAAATAATTATAGCAAAAATTCAAGAAGCGATCGCTATTTTTAACCAATGGTTAGAATCTCAAGCACAAGACACATAAATTTACAATTATTCAACTATCTAAATGCAATCAATAAACAATATAATAAATTAACACTGTTAGCGATCGCACTTGACTATGACAGTTCTACAACTCCCTCCCCCCAATACTCTACCTCGAATCACCTGGGAAAAACTACCAGCAGATTTTCCCCTACCAGATGAACCCGTGGAAAATAACCTCCAACCCCTTCTCGCTGCTGCTTTAAGAGAGTCCCTAGAATTAGCAGGTTTAATTCTAGAATCAATGCTGATTGCCTCCAATTTTGGTCTATGTGCCACAGTAGATGACAAAAGCATTGTCAAAGCACCTGATTGGGTTTATGTTCCTTCTGTTCACCCCCTACCTCCAGGAGAAATCCGTCGTAGTTACACTCCTCATAGCGAAGGAGAAAACCCAGCCATTGTCATGGAATTTATATCCGCAACAGAAGGAACAGAATATTCCATTAATCCCCATTTTCCCTATGGAAAGTGGCACTTTTATGAACAAATTTTAAAAATTCCCACTTACGTAATTTTCCATCCCCAAATTGGAATTTTAGAAGTTCATAATTTAGTTAACGGTAAATACCAGCAAGAATCTCCAGATGAAAATCAACGCTTTTGGATAGAAGCTTTAGACCTATTCTTGGGTGTATGGATAGGAAAAAAAGCCGAATTTGAGGGTTATTGGCTACGATGGTGGGATAAATCTGGAAATTTATTACTCTGGGGAAGTGAGTTAGTTAATCAAGAGCGTAAAATAGCAGAAAAAGAACGCCAAAGAGCAGAACAAGCAGAACAAAAAGCTGTTAAACTAGCTGCAAGACTGCAAGGAATGGGGATTAATTTAGAAGATATTTAGGCGTTGTTTTTAGTTTTGATAAACTATCAGTCATAAGATTTTGCCCTTTCAAACTGGTAGTTAGCGATCGCCCCTTAGTGTCAAATTTATTTTGACGGGGTTTTGGTAGTGCGGGCATCTTGCCCGCGCGAGCGAGACGCTCACACTACTTTCAAACTGGTAGTTAGCGATCGCCCCTTAGTTATATTTTATAAAATATATTACCCCCCTCAACTTACCAAATAACCTCCTAAAACAAATGACTACCACACCCAACCAATACGAATATTCCTATCAAAATAGTCAAGCTGGACACCATCATGGTTATTTGCTAAAACCACTTATAGAAATGATGTCAGAAATGCTACCCCCCCCCAATAACAACCAAAAACCTCGGATTTTAGATATTGGTTGTGGTAATGGTAGCTTCAGCAATTTCCTAGCACAACAGGGTTATGAAGTTGTTGGTGTTGAGGAATCTCAATCAGGTGTAAGATTGGCTAATCAAAATTTTCCCAACTGTACTTTTATTCAAGGTAGCATTTATGATTTACCATATTCTCAACTAGGAGACAACTTTGATATTGTGATTGCTGTTGAGGTAATTGAGCATTTATTTTATCCTAAAGAATTAGTCAGAAGTGCTAAAAAATGCCTCAAACCCAATGGTGGGTTAATTCTAACCACACCCTATCATGGTTATTTAAAAAACCTAGTTATGGCTGCTACAGGGAAAATGGACAACCATTTTACCGCTCTTTGGGATGGTGGTCATATCAAATTCTTTTCCGTACCAACTATGACGGCTTTACTTAAATCAGAGAACTATACAAATATCAAGTTTAAGTTTGCAGGTAGATTTCCCTACCTTTGGAAAACTATGTTGTGTTCTAGTACCATAGTTCAATAACAA
>LJOT01000451.1 GCA_001672075.1 Anabaena sp. CRKS33 | reverse complement strand
AATTTAGATAAAAACCTCTATATTTCTCTTTTCTCTGCGTCCTCTGCGGCTCTGCGAGAGCAAAAAACCACTATCATCATCTTCTTAATCGTAGCTTATTAAATTAAGACTCGCTGTAGCTTAAAAAAACATAAAAGATAATAATTGACAAAAATATTTCTAAAAGACAAGATATTGTTACAATATTTAACAACGTTGATTTAACTGGTGGCTTCTTCATGATGGTTAAGACACTTCCCCCTAGTTCTCGAACAATTCAGGAGGACAGTCGCGGAGGCGAATTGTCCGTAATTGAAGTCATAGCGGAAAAAAGTGCAGAGACTTTAGTAATCAAGTCAGCGGAAGTCTCCAGACAGCCGAGACACAAGCCGCGAGTGACAACAGGATCTGAACCGGAGACAGTGCTGTATGATCCTGTGGAAATACAAGAACAATATAGTGGACGATTTCTGCAAGTTTTAGGGCGGATTTTGACGGTTCTTAAACCAACAATTTCCTTTGTGTTTGGCTTATGGTGGGATAAGCGATGGGGAATGTTGGTAAAAAATGAACAACGTCGTGCCATTCAACTCAGAAAATTATTAACAAAACTCGGTCCGGCTTACATTAAAATCGGTCAAGCTTTATCTACTAGGCCAGATTTAGTTCCACCAGTTTATTTAGAAGAATTAACTAAACTACAAGACCAATTACCGGCGTTTCCTAATGAAATAGCGTACCAGTTTATAGAAGAAGAACTAGGAGCGCCACCGGGAGAAATTTACGCAGAATTGTCTGCTCAACCCATTGCGGCTGCTTCCTTGGGACAGGTATATAAAGGAAAATTGAAAACTGGGGAAGAGGTAGCGATTAAAGTTCAGCGCCCAGATTTACGGGAACGAATTACTATAGATTTGTATATTTTACGAAATCTGGCTGGTTGGGTACAGCGCAAAGTCAAGCGGGTACGTAGTGATTTAGTCGGGATTTTGGATGAATTGGGCGATCGCATTTTTGAAGAAATGGATTATATTCATGAAGGGGAAAATGCCGAACGCTTTTTTGAGTTATATGGTAGCATGAAGGATATTTATGTACCAAAAATTTACTGGGAATACACCAACCGTCGGGTTTTAACGATGGAATGGATTAACGGTCTCAAATTAACTCAACCAGAAAAAATTGCGGCTTTAGGAATCAATGCGCGGTATTTAATTGAAATTGGTGTCCAGTGTTCCTTGCGTCAATTATTAGAACATGGATTTTTCCATGCTGACCCCCACCCAGGTAACTTGTTAGCTACTATGGATGGTAAATTAGCTTATCTTGATTTTGGGATGATGAGCGAAGTTAAACCAGCCCAACGTTATGGTTTAATTGAGGCAATTGTTCATGTTGTTAACCGAGAATTTGATAGTTTAGCAAAGGACTATGTAAAGCTAGAATTTCTGACTCCAGAAACGGACCTTACCCCTATTGTTCCGGCTTTTGCTAAGGTATTTGCTAATGCGGAAGGTGCAAGTGTAGCGGATTTGAATATTAAAAGTATTACCGATGATTTATCGGCTTTAATGTATGAATATCCTTTCCGTGTTCCACCTTATTACGCTTTAATTATTCGTTCTCTTGTCACTTTAGAAGGAATTGCAATTTATATAGATCCCAACTTCAAAGTTCTCAGCGAAGCCTATCCTTATGTTGCTAAACGGTTACTAACAGACCCCGCAGATGAATTAAGAACATCATTAAAGGAGTTACTTTTTAAAGATGGTAAATTCCGCTGGAATCGTTTGGAAAACTTGTTAAAAAATGCCCGCAGTAACCAAGAATATGATCTTAACTTAGTCCTCAATCAAGGAGTAGAATTTCTTTCTTCAGAAAGGGGTTCATTTATTCGTGATAGATTAGTTGATGAATTTTTCAATAGTGTAGACGCTGTTAGTAAAAATGCTTTACATAACTTCACCTATATACTCAGAGAAAGGGTAGGATTAACAGCAGTAAATCAAATCCCATCAGCAACAGTTGAACAACAACAAACCTTAGAATATATTAAACGCATTGCTGGTATTTTGCGAGAAACTAAAGGTTTTGATGCTACTAAAATAGCACCGCAATTAGCCCAAATCATTGTTAA
>LJOT01000818.1 GCA_001672075.1 Anabaena sp. CRKS33 | reverse complement strand
CAGGCACTGAGGATGGATGGTATTATTATTATTGTTATTATTATTATTGTTGTTGTTGTTGTTGTTGTTGTTGTTGTTGTTGTTGTTGTTGTTGTAGAGAAATAATTAAAAGAATAAAAGTGTTAGTAACTCCAGCGTCAGGGAGTCCTGAAGTTGATCAGGGCCTTATAAAGAAGGTCTTAGAATACGAGTCAAGTATCGAATGCAGTCAAGCTACCACAGTCAGTCAAGGCTGTGGTAAAAACAATCAAGTGACAAAGTCAATCAATTGCCAACAGTCAAAGTTTATCAGTCAAGAACAAAGAACAATCACACCAGACAGTCCAGTCTGAGGATGCTTGCGCAACAGTCGTTAGAAGAGAAGTCGAAGTGCTATTTCTAGCGCAGAGGAAGTGTGTGAGGTTTTAGCCGGTTGATCCTGAAGCTTGATCAGGTCTTCAGGCAGCTATGGCAAGTCAATCGGGCGAGGATTCCTTTACAATCAAGATAAAGTTTAAATACAATTTAAATACTTACTTATTAAGTCAATAACTACTAGTTCTTATTAAAAA
>LJOT01000817.1 GCA_001672075.1 Anabaena sp. CRKS33 | reverse complement strand
TGAAACCGTTGCCTTAACTTTAGCTTCTGGAACTGGTTACACCATTGGCACAACAAATGCAGTCACAGGGACAATTACCAATGATGATCCCTTTACTGGTACTACTAACGCTGACACCTTAATCGGTACAACTGGTGCAGATACCTTGATCGGACTTGCCAGCAACGATACTTATACCGTTAATCATGTAGGTGACATTGTTACTGAAGCTCTCAACGCAGGAACTGATTTAGTCAACGCATCTATTTCCTACACCCTACCTAATAATGTGGAAAACCTGACCTTGACGGGAAGCAGCAATATTAATGGTACGGGTAATAATTTGAATAACACCCTCACTGGTAATAGCGGCAATAACACCCTCAACGGTGGTGCTGGTATTGACACCCTCACAGGAGGAGTAGGAAGTGATATCTTCGTCTTCCAATTTGGACAATCCCCAGTATCAGGAGCAGACCGAATTACCGACTTTGCCATTGGCGCTGATAAAATTGACCTGTTGACCTCCCTGGGTGTAGCTATGGATGCTCCCACTGCCTTCACTCGTGCTGC
>LJOT01000816.1 GCA_001672075.1 Anabaena sp. CRKS33 | reverse complement strand
CACTGCGACGGTTGTACCACATCCACAATAGGCATCTAATACTATATCATTTTCCTTAGAACTGGCTTTAATTATTCTTTCTAATAATGCTTCTGGTTTCTGTGTTGGGTATCCTAAACGTTCTGTTGCTGACGGATTAATTGCTTGTATATCTATCCATACATCCATAGGTGTTAATCCTTCATCTAAATACCAACGATATTGTTTTCCACTTTTTCGAGGTGAAAAATCTTCATAATATTCTCTACCATCTTCATCTACACCATATTTTAAATGTGCTGTGCCTATTTTTCTTGGTATTGAAATTTCATTTCTATTAAACAAATAATTTTTGGTTTTAGAATACCATAAAATAACATCATGTTTTCTTAAAAATCTTGATTTTCCTTTTCCTCCGGTGTTATAACTCCAAATAATTTCATTCTGAAACTCTCCTCTTTGAGAACAAAAGATAGCATCTAAAATCAACTTTAAATAATGACTCGCAGTAGGATCACAATGTAAATAAAAACTTCCCGTAGGTTTCAAAACGCGATGAATTTCTGTTATCCT
>LJOT01000815.1 GCA_001672075.1 Anabaena sp. CRKS33 | reverse complement strand
CTTTTAATCCTGGTTATCCTGATTCAGACAAATTCCTGAAAATCTTTTAATCCTGGTTATCCTGATTCAGACAAATTCCTGAAAATCCTATAATCCTGGGTATCCTGATTCAGACAAAATCCTGAAAATCCTATAATCTTGGTTATCCTGATTCAGACAAAATCCTGAAAATCTTTTAATCCTGGTTATCCTGATTCAGACAAAATCCTGAAAATCTTTTAATCCTGGTTATCCTGATTCAGACAAATTCCTATAATCCTGGTTATCCTGATTCAGACAAAATCCTATAATCCTGGTTATCCTGATTCAGACAAAATCCTGAAAATCCTCAAATCCTGGTTATCCTGATTCAGACAAAATCCTGAAAATCCTATAATCCTGGTTATCCTGATTCAGACAAAATCCTGAAAATCCTATAATCTTGGTTATCCTGATTCAGACAAAATCCTGAAAATCCTATAATCCTGGTTATCCTGATTCAGACAAAATCCTGAAAATCCTATAATCCTGGTTATCCTGATTCAGACAAATTCCTGAAAATCCTGTAATCCTG
>LJOT01000169.1 GCA_001672075.1 Anabaena sp. CRKS33 | reverse complement strand
CGTTAAAAATTGTCGTTATGACAAGGGAACAGGGAACAGGGAACAGGTTTTGGGCAACTTTACTTTTCGTTACTTATGTCGGTTTTTTTCCGTTCACTTTCATAACAAAGATTCCTGATAGCTAAATTACTCTAATTTCTGTATTTCCTTAGAGGATGTTTTAATTCTACACCTTTTGAATAAATTTCTTACCTAATAAACCTTGGGGTCTAACTAATAACATCATAAACAAGATGCCAAAAGCCACAGCATCTTTATAACCAGAATATTCTCCGGGAACTAATGCTTCAATTATCCCAATAACTAAACCGCCCAAAACTGCACCGGGAATACTTCCTAAACCTCCTAAAACAATCACAGCTAAACCCCGTAAACCAAAACCAATTCCGAAATAAGGACCGGCTATACTGACACTAGAAGCGACTAACGTTCCTGCTAAACCTGCTAAGAAACTGCTGATAAAAAATGTGATAATGATGAATTTATCGGTATTAATTCCTAACAAACTGGCAGTTATTTGATCTTCAGCGATCGCTTGCATAGCTTTACCATATTTAGTATAATTAACAAAATAGGTAATCATGGAAACAACTATCAAGGAAACAACAAAAATTATTAGTTGTACAGTGCGAATAGGAATTGGATGTTCAGCGCTACCAAAATTAATGGCTGCTGGTAAATTCCCAAAAGTATCTGCCGGAAAAGTATAACTTTCTGCACCTAATAAATATTGAATTAAGTTAACAATTACCACTGCTACACCCAAGCTAGAAACCACTGTTAATAATGGGTCAGAACCCTTACTCCGCAATGGTTTAAAGGCAAGACGTTCCATGATGACTCCGATTAATCCAGCGAAGATACTACCTAAAATCAAAGCAATTGTAAAAGGCAATTTTACAGGTAAAGCTGCATTAGCTAACAAACCACTAAAGCCAAAATTACCACCCATGAGTGCATAAGTAAAATAAGCACCTAAAGTAAAAATTGCCCCATGGGCTAAATTAATAATGCCTAAAATTGAATAAACTAGGGTATATCCTAAGGCAAAAATAGCGTAAACGCTGCCAATAGATAACCCATTTAACAACTGTTGTAAAATTACTGTGAAATCCATTTCCGACTATTTAATAAATGTGAATTTGCCACTATTACCATCTTTATCCATTTTGATTTGGGCTACATATAAATCTTTTTGTACTACTTCACCGATAGGTGTGAAAGATATTTCCCCTAAAGGTGTATCATACTTTCCTGCTAATATCTGTTTATTTAGTGCAGTTCTTAATTGTGGTAATGGCAATTTATTAATCTTACTCTGATTATCTAAAGCTTGGAGTGCTTCTACATAAACTTGTAGGGCCGTAAAAGCTTGGGCGCTAAATTGGGGTGGTTCTTTCTTATATTGATCTAAATAAGTTTGCCGAAATTTTTGGTTAATATTATTAGCATGATCTGGACTGTATGCTTGAGCAATAATTACACCATCGCAAAGTGCTTTACACACTGTCAATATATTAGATGAGTTTAAACCATTGCCACCAATAATTAAACCTTTATAACCGAGTTCTCGCAACTGTCTTACTAAGTTACCACCATCAGCGGCCAAACCAGAAATAATCACTAAATCTGGTTTTAAATTCATAGCATTAGTGATTTGACTTTGAAAATCAGTATCAGTAGTTTGAAATTTTTGGACTGTAACTATTTCTAGTTTTGCGTCTTTAACTGTTTTTTGAAATATTTCTGTTTCTGATTTATTAAATGCGTCATTTTGGGCATAAAAAACAGCCACTTTTTTAATATTGGGGTTTTGTTTGAGTGCTGCTTTGACTGCATTGGGAGCAACTTTAGCGATAGGTACAGATACACGGGCAATATAATCACCTAATTCGGGAATACCTTTAGCCGTATTTGATGCTGCAATTACTGGAACTTTAGCACGTTCTGCAACTGGGTTAGCGCTAAAAGCTTGTTGGGATAAAGTTGGACCAATAATACCCACCACTTTATCTTTGCTGATTAATGTTTGAAAAGCGTTAATTGCCCCTGGTTCATCTCCACCAGTATCTTGTAATACTAATTTAACGGGTGTACCATTAACTCCACCTTGATCATTAAAATACTTTTCGGCTATTTTTACACCTGCTATACCCTCTTGACCAAGTAAGGCTACGTTGCTAGTCTGGGCAAAGGCGATGCCAATGGGGATAGCACTAGATGTAGGGGTGGAGGTATTAGTGGCAGTGTTAGTCCCGGTATTACCGCTGCCGCAAGCTGTTAGTAAAATAGTGCAGGTAGCTAAGAATGTGGTTGTTAGTCCAGGAGTTTTGTTCATGATTCAACTATAGTTATAGTTTTGGGATCATATTTATTTAACCACACAAGGACTGATAATTAGTTGCTAATTAGTTAGTGTAGTGGGTTTGATTTTTGAACATATCAGTATCTTGTGGTGCGGGCATCCTGCCCGCTATATATAATTATATACTTATACTAATTAAAATTGTACTTAAATGCGGTACATCTGAGGTAGGGTGTGTTAGCTGTCTGTGGTGCGGGCATCCTGCCCGCTATAAATTAGCACAATAAAATTAGTAAATTTACGGTGTTGCATAATGGCGGTATGAATTATGCAACGACCTAAGAAGAATTAACAGGATGTTTTTCAAGTATTGGGCGAATATAGCCTGACTCTAAACATTGGATACTTTATACAAGCATTCTCACTCCTCAATTCTTAACTTTGGTACTAATCTAAAAAACCCATCAAAATTTCGGAATCATCAAAAGTATTTGGGGCTATTGGGCGATTTCCGAATATAGAATAGTTTTGAGCAATTACCAAAGCGCTGGAAGCAATGGGACGAATACCAGACAAGTTAATACTATCAACAACTTGGAATGTGTTTGCACCTATGGGACGAATTCCCATGGAGTTGTAGGTATCAACTACCTGTAAAGTCCCTGTGGTAATGGGACGCATTCCAGCTACTATCATTGTTCCTTGAGAACTTTGTTCAGTATTACCACTGTTTTCTTGAGTATTTTCTGTCATTGTTATTTCTCCTTTGTATCTGATGGCACTTATTTAAACTCAATCTTTGTTTGTTAAGTGAATTTTACAATAGATAAGGAAAGAAGTATTTTTTTCCCATATATTAAAAGTCTAACCTTAAATCAGCATATATCACAGATTGCACTTGAGATTGATATATTTTGATCAGATAGAATATAGTCATGATAGCGAAGCCTGGAACGGGAATCGCTAAACCTGCCAAGACCTAGTTAGGGTTTTGATTAAAGTTTGTAACTATTGACAGAGGTGTAATCTACAATGACTTGGGAATTTTGGATTGATAGGGGTGGTACGTTTACTGATATTGTCGCCAAAAGCCCAGATGGTAAGTTACAAATTCATAAGCTATTATCCGAAAATCCCGAACGGTATACCGATGCCGCTATAGAGGGAATTAGGCAAATTTTAGGCATTTCTGATCACGCGGCTATTCTTAGTCAAGAAATCGCAGTTGTTAAAATGGGAACAACAGTAGCCACAAATGCCCTCCTGGAAAAAAAGGGAGATAGAACTGTTTTAATTATCACTAAGGGGTTTGCAGACGCTTTAAGAATTGGGTATCAAAACCGTCCTGACATTTTTGCTCGGCAAATTATTTTACCAGAAATGTTGTATGAGCAGGTGATTGAAGTAGAAGAACGTTACAATGCTCAAGGTGAGATATTAATTAACTTAAATTTAGATAGTGTTCACCCACAACTACAAACAGCTTATAATAATGGCATTCGTTCCTGTGCAATTGTTTTTATGCACGGTTATCGCTACACTAACCATGAAAAACAAGTTGCTAACCTAGCCAAAAACATCGGCTTTACCCAAGTTTCAGTATCTCATGAAGTTACCCCGTTAATGAAGTTAGTTAGTCGGGGTGATACAACGGTAGTAGATGCTTATTTATCCCCGATTTTACGAAGATATGTGAATCAAGTAGCCAGTCAGTTAGGGAAAAATGTCACTCTCCAGTTTATGCAATCTCACGGAGGCTTAACTGACGCGGAAACATTTAAAGGTAAAGATAGTATCTTATCGGGTCCTGCGGGGGGAATTGTCGGGGCGGTGCAAACTAGCATCCTAGCCGGATTTAATAAAATTATCAGTTTTGATATGGGTGGTACATCTACGGATGTTGCCCATTACAATGGTGAATATGAACGCACATTAGAAGCGGAGGTGGCTGGGGTGAGATTCCGCACACCAATGATGGCTATTCATACAGTTGCAGCGGGTGGTGGCTCAATTTTACATTTTGATGGTTCTCGCTATCGCGTCGGACCAGAATCCGCTGGTGCAAATCCTGGACCTGCTTCCTACTCTAAAGGCGGACCGCTGACAGTCACAGATTGTAATGTCATGGTGGGTAAGTTGCAACCTGCTTTTTTTCCCCAGGTATTTGGTAGAGAAGCGAATTTACCATTAGATGTAGAAATTGTCAAGGGTAAATTTGCGGAATTAAGAGGAGAAATTGGTGATCATCGCCCAGGGGAGGAAGTAGCCACAGGTTTTCTGACCATAGCTGTTGATAAAATGGCCAATGCGATTAAAAAAATCTCGCTCCAACGTGGTTATGATATATCCGAATATACTTTATGCTGTTTTGGTGGTGCTGGTGGACAACACGCTTGTTTAATTGCTGACGCTTTAGGGATGAAACAGGTATTGATTCATCCCTATTCTGGGGTTTTATCTGCTTATGGGATGGGTTTAGCAGATGTTAGAGTGTTAAAAGACAAGGCTATTGAGGCGGTTTTAGAATTAGAATTGTTGTCAGATTTAAAAGTAGTATTCGCAGAATTAGCAGCAGCGGGAAAAAAAGAGTTAAACCGCCAAAATCCTGGGAATGTGGAGATTTTATTGTATAAAAAGCTGCATTTAAGATATGAAGGAACAGACGCGCCTTTAGTAGTGGATTTCGCTGATTTAGAAGCAATAAAGGATCAATTTGCAGAATTACACCGTCAGCGTTATGGCTTTATTGTCCCGGAAAAGCGGTTAATTGTGGAGGCGGTAACGGTAGAATTAGTATTACATCATCATCGCCAAACTGTCACCGTAATTTCTCGAATAAATGATAATTTACCTGTTGCGGAGACAACTGTACAAATGTTTACGGCTGGAAAATGGTGGAATACTCCAGTTTATCGTCGGGAGAATTTACAACCGGGGGACTGGATTTCTGGACCTGCAATTATTGTAGAAGCGACAGGTACAAATATTATTGAACCTAACTGGAAAGCGGAATTAACTAATATTCAGAATTTGATATTAAAGCATAATGGAAATTCTCAATCTTTAATCCAAAATCCAAAATCCAAAAGCCAAAATCGTCAAGACGCGGTAATGTTAGAAATTTTTAATAATTTGTTTAGAGCGATCGCTGAACAAATGGGTATAACATTACAAAATACCAGTTCCTCTGTCAATATTAAAGAAAGACTTGATTTTTCCTGTGCAATTTTCGATCATCATGGACAATTGGTAGCAAATGCGCCGCATATTCCTGTCCATTTAGGTTCTATGAGTGAAAGTGTTCAAGCTTTGATTTCCACTCATGAAAATAATATTAAACCGGGTGATGTTTTTGCTGCTAATAATCCCTACAATGGGGGAACACACCTTCCAGATATTACAGTTATTACTCCTGTATTTCTCGATGCTAATTTTCCCATTTTTTATGTTGCTTCCCGGGGACATCATGCAGATATCGGTGGAATAACTCCTGGTTCTATGCCACCTTATAGTACAAATATAGCAGAAGAAGGAATTTTATTAGATAATTTTCAATTAGTTAATTCTGGGATTTTCTGTGAACAGGAATTAATTAATTTACTCAGCAGTGAACCTTACCCAGCCAGAAATATTTCTCAAAATATCGCCGATTTAAAGGCGCAAATTGCAGCGAATCAAATCGGTGTTCAAGAACTACTAAAAATGGTAGCACACTATAGTTTAGAAACAGTCGAAGCTTATATGGGTTTTATTCAAGACAATGGGGAGGAATCTGTTCGTCGAGTCATTGAAGTTTTAAAAAACGGTAGTTTTAGTTATGCTTTAGATGATGGAAGTATAATTAAAGTAGAAATTACTATTGATAAAAACTCCAGAAATGCCAAAATAGACTTTACTGGTACTTCACCACAATTAAATAATAACTTTAATGCACCTTCAGCAGTATGTAAAGCAGCAGTTTTATATGTTTTTCGCACCTTAGTAAATGATGATATTCCTTTAAATGCAGGATGTATGAAACCCTTAGAAGTTATTATTCCTCAAGGTTGTATGTTAAACCCCTCCTATCCGGCTGCGGTAGTTGGGGGAAACGTGGAAACTTCCCAAGCAATTACCGATACTTTATATGGGGCTTTAGGTGTGTTAGCAGCTTCCCAAGGAACGATGAATAATTTCACTTTTGGAAATGAAAAATATCAATATTATGAAACTATCTGCGGTGGTTCTGGTGCGGGTGCAAATTTTGATGGAACAGACGCAGTTCATACTCACATGACTAATTCTAGATTAACAGATCCCGAAGTTTTAGAATGGCGTTTTCCTGTGATTTTAGAAAGTTTTGCAATTCGTAAATATAGTGGTGGTCAAGGTAAATATCGCGGTGGAAATGGTGTAATTCGGCGGTTACGATTTTTAGAAAAAATGACAGCAGGAATTTTAGCAAATCATCGCATTATTCCCCCATTTGGTTTATGTGGTGGAGAAGCAGGTATAGTAGGTAAAAACTATGTAGAAAGAAATAATGGAACTGTGGAGAAATTAGCAAGCAAAGCCGTGGTAGAAATGAATCCTGGAGATATATTTGTGATTGAAACTCCTGGAGGTGGAGGCTACAGCCAGTTGTAATTTGGTGAATTTTCATTGATAACGTAGTAGAATAGGTGACAGATAAGTTGTACGCAAGAGAGGACGGGAAATTGGAAGAACTCAGGACAGTATTAGAATTAGCCACGGAAGAAGAATTACAGGACTTGACAGCAATTCTGTTTAGTCGCAAATTTAACCCCTTAGATTATGTTCACACCCCCGAACCCATTACAGTACAAAGCCAAGACCGTCAAGCTTGGTTAAATGCTATTGAGGACCGTTTTCGTTTTTTAGCGGCCGACGGGATCACGGTATTACGGAGAAAGACTAGTAAAGTAACTTACAGACAAGCCCTGATTCAAGTCTGTAAATATCTGAAAATTCACTATGATCAAAATTTAACAACAGTTGATTTAGAAGCTGAAGTATTTTTACATTTGTTAGGAAAGGTTTGGAAACAACTACCAAAAACCGAAAAGCAGCAACTAACTATTAATTTGCAACGTCATTTAGTAGAATCGAACTTAAAACAACCATTACCATTATCATTGCAACATGATCCTTTAGGATTAATATTTAAAGGTGGTAGCGCATTGGCTGTAACTTCCGTAATTCAACCCTTTGTACTACAAACTATCGCCCGTGAATTTGCTGTTCATTTTGCTACCTATCAAGTAGCTAAAGAAGCAGCAATTACAGGTACAGGACTAGCGACTAAACAGTTTCAAAATCATGTAGCTTTACAAATGTCTCGACGGGGTATGACCATGAGCGCAGCCCGTTATAGTGCAGTTCGTAGTGTATTTGCTTTTGTTGGTCCAATGATGTGGGCTTGGTTTTTTGCTGATTTAGGTTGGAAAGCGATCGCTACAAACTATGGCAGAATAATTCCTACAGTCTTTACCCTCGCCCAAATTCGTCTTACCCGTACAGAATGCTGGGAAATAGCTTAAAAAAAACCTTTTATCATCCGAATTTCCGCTTACAAACCCCTTGGAATTGGCTGCAATTTGGACTAATATCTTTCCCCCTGAGTCCATTTTTAGGGGGTATTTCTATAGCTGTAGCTTCATTACTAACTTGGCGCAAACAATACCATATCATTCGCCAGTATGCAATTCACCAGGGATTTGCTATTTTGAGTATTTTACTACTCATTAGCACCGGATTTGCCCCGAACAAACTAGATGCTTTTTTAGGTTTATTCAACTTATTACCCTTCTTTTTCTTTTTTGCAGGACTAACTTCCCTCATACAAACACCTACCCAATTAAGACAAATATCTTGGATCATGGTATTTGGTTCTATACCTATTTTAATCATAGGATTTGGGCAATTATTTCTGAATTGGAACTTTAAATTTCAGGTTTTATGGATTGTTTTTGATTGGATAGTTGCACCAGGAGGATTACCCCAAGGACGCATGGCTGCTAACTTTATGCACGCTAATACTTTAGCCGCATATTTAGTAACTATTTTCATTTTAGGTTTAGGTTTATGGCTAGAAAACTATCACCAACTCAAACAAAAAACCCCCCTAATCATCTTTTTAACAATTGCGGTATTTGCTAACCTTATCGCCTTGATTTTAACTAATTCTCGCAATGGCTGGTTCATAGCTATTTTTGCCTGTTTAGCTTATGCTTTATATCAAGGTTGGCGATTAATTGTTGGCGCTGTTGTCAGTATTACCAGTTGTTTTTTATTAGCAGCTTTTGCACCTTCACCCATGGCAGAATTTTTCCGTAAATTCGTTCCCTATGGAATTTGGGCGCGGTTAAATGATGATATGTTTCCTGATAGACCGATAGCATTAATGAGAAAAACCCAATGGGAATTTGCCTTAAATTTAACCCAAAAACACCCCTTAACTGGTTCAGGTTTACGCAGTTTTAATGAACTGTATAAAACCCAAATGCAAATTGATATAAATCATCCCCATAACCTCTTTTTAATGTTATCAGCAGAAACAGGTTTAATTACCACCTTATTATTTTGTGGGTTACTAATTTGGATATTAATTACAGCTAGTCAACTTTTATGGAACTCCCAAATCATAGAACCAAAAAATCGCCTCATCTTTTTTAGTTATTTAATTACATTTATCGGCTGGATATTATTTAATACCGTTGATATTACCATCTTTGATATTCGGTTAAATACCCTGGCTTGGATATTTCTCGCTGCATTGTGTGGAGTTATGTACCAATATCAATCAGATCATAAGTAGGTTGGGGTTAAAAATTGTCGTTATGACAAGGGAACAGGGAACAGGGAACAGGGAACAGGGAACAGGGAACAGGGAACAGGGAACAGGGAACAGGGAACAGGGAACAGG
>LJOT01000814.1 GCA_001672075.1 Anabaena sp. CRKS33 | reverse complement strand
CTCTTTTTTGGAAAAAACACTATGGAATTAGTCACCTTAAATCAATCAGGACATCTGCAAATTCCTGAAATTATTAGACAACAGTTAGGTTTAAATAATCAATCAAAACTATCATTAGAAGTTCAAGACGGAAAACTAATTTTAAAACCCATCAAAGAAGAACCATCACTTTACTATGAAGGTCATGTATTAGTCTCCGATGTGGAATTATTAACAGATGCTAATTCAATAATTGAAGAACTCAAAAATGAAAGAATGAATCAAGTAATTTCATGGTAAAAATATTATTTGATACATCAGTTTTAGTTGCGGCTATTTTAGTTAAACATCCTCATCATTTTCCTTGTTGGTCATGGCTAGAAAAGGTGAAAACCTCAGAAATTGAAGGATTTATAATTACTCATACCTTAGCCGAATTATTCTCAGTTATATCTTCTTTTCCTTCTCAACCTCGTTTTTCACCTCAAATCACTCAGAGGCTTATTCAGGAAAATCTCAAAGAATTTCAGATTATTTCTTTAACTGAAGATGATTATTATCAAGCTATAGAAAA
>LJOT01000813.1 GCA_001672075.1 Anabaena sp. CRKS33 | reverse complement strand
CTCTTTTTTGGAAAAAACACTATGGAATTAGTCACCTTAAATCAATCAGGACATCTGCAAATTCCTGAAATTATTAGACAACAGTTAGGTTTAAATAATGAATCAAAACTATCATTAGAAGTTCAAGACGGAAAACTAATTTTAAAACCCATCAAAGAAGAACCATCACTTTACTATGAAGGTCATGTATTAGTCTCGGATGTAGAATTATTAGCAGATGCTAATACAATAATTGAAGAACTCAAAAATGAAAGAATAAATCAAGTAATTTCATCGTAAAAATATTATTTGATACATCTGTTTTAGTTGCGGCTATTTTAGTTAAACATCCTCAGCATTTTCCTTGTTGGTCATGGCTAGAAAAGGTGAAAACCTCACAAATTGAAGGATTTATAATCACTCATACCTTAGCCGAATTATTCTCAGTTATATCTTCTTTTCCTTCTCAACCTCATTTTTCACCTCAAATCACTCAGAGGCTTATTCAGGAAAATCTCAAAGAATTTCAGATTATTTCTTTAACTGAAGATGATTATTATCAAGCTATAGAAAA
>LJOT01000812.1 GCA_001672075.1 Anabaena sp. CRKS33 | reverse complement strand
ACATAAGGAGGATTACCAATAACCACATCAAAACCAACAAAAACACCATCATCATTTAACACTTCAGGAAACTCAAAACGCCATTCAAAAGCATTTTCATAAATTTTACCACCTTCTATATCCTCAATCTCAACCCGTAACTTATCAATCTCATTATTTAACTTAGCAATTTTTTTCTCCCGTGTTTTTTTCTCAGCTTTAGTTTCTGGAATCAGAAAAATTTGATCCTCCAAATTCTCAACCTCACCCTCTAACTTTCTCAACTTAGTCTTATTAGGATCACTTAGTCCTAAACTAGTCTTAAAATTACCCTTAATTTCCTGAATTAATCTCTCCATTTTCCGCTTTTGCTCCTTATTTTCAGCATTGCGGTAAGTTTTGACAGCATTTTTATAATCTTCTATAGTGTATTTCTGCTTACTTAAAGCAACTTGCAAATTACCATCTAAGGAAAACCGACTAATTAAAGAATTACCACATTTAATATTAATATCAATATTCGGTAAAGTTTCCAATTGAGTGTAATTACTATCGGTTTTATAATAAGCATTTTTC
>LJOT01000811.1 GCA_001672075.1 Anabaena sp. CRKS33 | reverse complement strand
TTCTCCTAGTGATAGTTTGAAGACTACACAGGAAAAGATGCAGGAATATATAGATAATGGTGTGGGTTTGGGTATATTAATTAATCGTAAATCTCGTCAAGTGGAGATTTATAGACATGGTAAGGAGGTTGAGGTTTTGGATTCTCCTGCTACAGTTTCGGGGGAAGATGTTTTAAAGGGGTTTGTTTTGAATTTGGGGATGATTTGGTAATGTTTACAATTATTAAATCTATTTATCTCCAAAGAGTGATACACTTGCTCTAATTAGTTATATATGAGCAAGTTCTTTATACATCTCATTATATAACGATTAATTTTACTAATTGTTGGGAACAAGCATGATAGATGGTAAAGCTATTTCTATTTCCTTATTTACAGGCGCTTATGGTCTAGACTTGGGTATAGAACAAGCAGGATTTCATACAGTAAGTGTAGTAGAAAAAGACCGTGATGCTGTAAAAACTATTGCTATTAATCGTCCATTTCTGCAAGAAAGTGCTATTCCCAGAGAAATACAAAACGTCAGTTCTCAAGAATTACTTGAAGAAGGGGGAA
>LJOT01000450.1 GCA_001672075.1 Anabaena sp. CRKS33 | reverse complement strand
GATAATACCATTTGCTAGGGTGACTTCATAAACTGCGATTTGTCTATCAATACCATTTTCGTCAAGTAATATATAGCCTAATTTTTGAGCATTGGTAGCAACATGATCATCAATACCTATCAAGTTTTCAGGGGTTGATAATAATTGTACGTTAGCAAATGTTTGTCCTAGAAATTGTTTCCATTTAGCTTGGTTGTAGGGTTGGTTAAATAGGTTTTGGATTTGTTGTTTTTTCATAATATTATCATACCTGATTTGTTTTTCCATGATATCGAAGTTGAGAATTTAAACAGTTTCTAGTTTTATGTCTGCATATTCTTGTTCTGTTAGTGCAAATTCGGGGTCTATGATTTTCACTTCTTGATAAGTTAGTTCGTAAAGTTTATAAACCATATTGTCTATTTGTTGTTCTAATGCGGTGGTGTCTTTACCTTGGGATTTGAGAGTAAGGACATTATTCACAATGGTTTCTATTGCTTTACGTTTTCTTTCAGTACAAGTAGGAATAGGAAGTTTACCCATTGTTTCTCTATTGTAAGCAAAAAATCCGCCTTTAAATGGAGTTGAATATGATTGTAAATACTTTTCTAACAGAGTTGAATTAAGCAAACCTAGTAAATATAGATAACTCAATTCACAATCTTTTTTTAAAGTAATTCCATAACCACCAGCAGTACCACCACCGACAAAATAGTATTCTTGATTAATGTCTAATGTTAAAGCAGAATGATTAGCTAATACTTGATTGATTATTTTTGGCTGTAAAAAACAACCCAAATTTTGATTTCTTCCAAAAGCCCACCATTGAGAAACATTCATTTTCCCATTTTCTCTACCTTTCAACTTTTCTTCACATTCTAGAAAATAATCCCAAACTAAAGGATATTTACTTGTTAATTCTGTTTCAGATAAAAGACTTACAGAGTTATTATGAACTTGATAGGGAAAGATAATTTTGTATTTTACATCTGGAGTAGAATAACGTTTTATTTCAGCACCTTTAAGTAAATGCTTGACAATATCATAATTGAATTGATAAAGTTTACCTGTTTGTTTTGAATAAAGTTTAGCTCCTTGTATTTCTAATATATAAACCGGATCAGCACTTGTTTGTAATCCAACAAATATATCTGAAAATTCTGATAATAGAGGAAAATAATTAATTTTATCAAAAATTATTTGCAAATTCTGAGAACTTAGTAACCATGTTTTTTCTTGAATTTTATCGTATGAGATGTTATCAAACTCAATTTTAGATAGATTTTTTAAATAGCTTGTTTGGTTAGATTCAAGTTTAACATATTTAAAAAAACTCTTTTTATTTTTGGATAACAAGAAAATTCCAGTATATGTAATTACAGAATCAAAAACTTCCACATCAGTTAAATCTATAAATTTTTCTAGCAATGTATTTTGATAAATAAATTCTTTCAACTTTGTACCATAGTCAGTTTTAATAAACTTTGTAGGATTAATAAGGCATATATGTCCACTTAGTTTCATTAAATCATTAACTGCTTTTTCAACAAATAAGACATAAATATCATAATTTTTAAATGCAGTCTTGTATTTACTTTTGAAATATATAGATGATTGTTTATTTAATTCTTGAATACGAATATAAGGAGGATTACCAATAACAATATCAAAACCCACATTTTCCACAACCTGCTGATTCATAACTTCAGGAAAATCTAACTTCCAATCAAAGAAATTAAGAAACTGATCAGGATTATGTTTTAATTGTTTAAGTTCCTGAATATTTTGTTTCCAACCAACAGTTTGTAAATAAATTTCCGTTTGCTTAGTTAAAGCTTTACCCCTACCAGTGGGTTTAGTTTCCATACCCCTACTTTTAATCATCAATTCCAATTGACTTATCAGCAAATCAACTTTCAAATTACGGATATCAACAGCTAATTTTTTCTTATCACTATCAGGACTAAAAAACTGCTTTTGTTTCTCACTAATTTTCCTAAGAATTTCTTCAGGTTGGAAAACATCAACTAAAAGACTACCTTGTTTAACATCCTTCATTTCCCAATCAATATCAATAATATCATCACCTAACTTACTTACCAAACTATTACCCACCACAATTTTATAATCAAGATTAGGTAATGCTTTGGGT
>LJOT01000810.1 GCA_001672075.1 Anabaena sp. CRKS33 | reverse complement strand
GTGGAATGAAGATTTTTTACTCAAACTTGTACCCCCTTTAGAAGCAAATTCTGATTTAATTCTCGCTTTTTGCGACCAATATATTATTGACGCTCAAGGTCAAATTAATCAAAAAGGTACAGAAATTAATAGTCTTAGTTATAAAAGAGATCAAATTTCTCCAGGAGAACATCACAATTTTCGAGAAATTACTAAAATTGGTTTAATTGATAAAAGTATCCCCACCGCAGCATCTTGTGTAATTAGAAATGGTGTCATTAATTGGGAGATGATTTCTCCGGAAGTTGGGGGAATGTGGGATTTATATTTAACATATATTTGTTGTATTTCTGGTTATGGAGTTTACTATATTCCCGAAAAATTAACCAAATATCGAGAGCATGAACGAACTGATACTATGCTAAGTGGAAAACGTAACGTTCAAGCAAAAATCCGTAAAGGTAAAAGTGAGCTATTTTGTTATCAAGTCTTTATGGAGGATGAACGTTTAAAGGAATTTAATTCCCACTTTAGAAAAAAATGGTTAGCAGCTAATACAACTCTAGGAATTGGCTTA
>LJOT01000809.1 GCA_001672075.1 Anabaena sp. CRKS33 | reverse complement strand
CACGGATCTCACGGCCACGGTCAACGGGTTCACATTTGTCTTCGGCCTGGGTGGCATCCACGGGTCGGTTGAGAACACGGTGGTGGAGTCTGACGACGAGCACGTCATCATCGACCTCGACGTCACCAGCTACTACCCGAACTTGGCTATCACCAACGGGTTCCACCCAGAGCACCTAGGCAAGGAGTTCGTGGCGATCTACAGCAACCTGTTCGAGCAGCGCAAGCAGTATCCCAAGAAGAGCAGCGAAAGCGCCATGCTCAAGCTGGCTCTGAATGGCGTGTACGGCGACAGCAACAACCGCTTCAGCGTGTTCTACGACCCGCTGTTCACCATGTCGATTACGCTCAACGGGCAACTGCT
Source organism: Anabaena sp. CRKS33 (assembly GCA_001672075.1). Lineage (GTDB taxonomy): Bacteria > Cyanobacteriota > Cyanobacteriia > Cyanobacteriales > Nostocaceae > Dolichospermum. The sequence goes on along the minus strand of LJOT01000809.1, from coordinate 193 downwards.
GCTGTGCCTACTGGCCGAGCGCCTGATGGAGATCGGCGGGTTGTCGCTGGTGCAGATCAACACCGATGGCGTCACGGTGCGCGTACCCCGCGCACACATGCAGCGTGTGGATGAGACGTGCGCGTGGTGGATGCACCTGACCGGGCTGAACCTAGAGCAGGTGCGCTACAGGCGCATGTTCCTGCGCGACGTG
>LJOT01000168.1 GCA_001672075.1 Anabaena sp. CRKS33 | reverse complement strand
GTTTGACTTTGCAGAATTGCTGACATCCCAAAGCACAAGCCTCCACACCCCCATTCAATTTGGAGTATAATGGCAGTAAAGAAATTTTCACTGTAGTTAGGTATTTGTTGGATGAGACTAATATAATACTTTTGGAAACAGAGTTGTTATCAAAAAATGACTATATCTCAAAATTTTTGGGTTATATTCCAAAAAAATTACCCCCCAAGAAAATAAAGCTAGGGAATTAATTCCTTATCTAAAAGCTAAAGTCATCTAAAAATGACTGAATACAATTAAGATTCAGCAAATATGGTCATTTTAATCTTTTATATTCAGTGTGCTTTAGTACACTTTAGCTATTAGCCTGGAAATTCATTTCCGGGTGGATATGGTGGGTAACAATGATTAAAAATGCTACCAACTACTTCTAAGCAGCCCTTGGAAATAAAGTATTAGGTCTTAATTTGATACACCAATACCGCCTATTAGAAGGGCTTATGTCAACAATTTCAGCTATTAACATTCCTTGATAATAAGGAATTTCTAACTTTCCATTCCGTGCTTGTTTGCGGAAATAGTCAGGTTTAATCTTTTTCTTGGTGATTTTTTGCGAAATTCTACAGGCTTCTCCCGTCGGTTCCTTCTCTACTATAGTAAACTCGTAACCATCAAAGTTGAAAGAACCCTGTTGACCATTGCCATTTTTTTGTGTCATAATGTTCGTGAGTTTTTTGAAACAAACATTTGAGTGGCTAAAAATCTTAGTCACTTGAGCAAGTGTGAGAGTGATGTCTGAAGTACCAGTTCAGTCCTCACTCTTATATTTTTTACTGATCCAAGCATAAACCACTAAATGGGAAATTGTCAACATCTAATTCATAGTAACTATATCAATACCCCAAAATTCATATTTACTATATCAACACTAGAGATGCTATAATCCCACTTATGGGAGGGTAAAATCCCAAAAATTAGACTGGGTAAAGAATCCCGAATACAAACGGGACTGAAACTTGATGTAGTCACTATGAATTGCTACTCACCCTCCCTCAAAAATTTTCTACTTATATATCAATCGCGTTTGCTCTAAACATACTCGAATTAGCGCATATAAAGCCTTTAAAGCAAGTAAAACTAAATAATAGCATTAAGCGATCGCTTTCAGATTCCTACCTATATTCATATTCTCATTTCCAAAGTTCAGTTAAATCCAAGATAAACCCAGGTAAAATATTTTCCCCAGACAAACTCGTAGGATGTTCTAAAATTTCCACATCTTTCCCTGGACGATAAATTTCTACTCGTTGATTTTTTTGATCAATCAACCAACCTAAACTAGCACCATTTTCTATATATTCCCTCATTTTAGATTGCAATTTTTCCAAGGAATCTGTTTTAGAACGTAGTTCTAAGACAAAATCAGGACAAATAGGTGCAAAACTTTCCTTTTGTTCTAAACTGAGAGTATCCCATTTTTCTTGTTTTATCCAAGCTGCATCAGGAGAGCGATCGCTACCATTAGGAAGATGAAAACCAGTGGAAGAATCAAACGCTTCTCCCAATTTAGTTTGACGATTCCAAAACCATAATTGTCCAGCAATATCAAAATTTATTTTTCCAGTATAACTTCCAGTTGGAGGCATAATAATTAACTCTCCCGTAGCATTTCTTTCTAATTGTAAATCTCTGTTAGCAAGCGCTAAATCTAAAAACTGCTCATGGGAAATTTTCAATGTTATTGTAGTAGGAATATTGACCATAACTGTTGGATAAATATTAGTTTGTACATTAGTTTGTGCCATCATTCCCTCCTAATTCTTTTTGTATTAGTTACAGATTAACATTGAAAACACAGAATTAATCCTATTAATCCTACAGTTAGGCGATCGCTTGCAGATTCTCATTTATAGACATATAATACCAGTTAAAATCTCATCTCAACCTGATAAATCTAATCAAATGGAGTTCGCACTAGAGATATTAAAACTACTAGCAGAAAAACCCTTAAAAAAATCAGAGTTAATGGTAGCATTAAGCGATCGCGGTTTTGCAGATGGTGACTTATCCCAGAAAATCACCCGTACCATTATTAAACTTAGAAACTGCGGTTTTCACATTACATCAGCGCCTAATTGTCCATATCAATTAATTACCTCAATATTTCCCACAATATTATCAACAGAACAACGAGAAGCATTAGCAATGGCCTCTGAGTTATTAGCGAGTATGGGGTTTTCTTCAGAAGCAGGACACATTTACCAAATTGCTAACTTTCGAGAAAAACCCAAATCTCCCACTGTAACCACAGATTTTCACCCCCCCACAGATTATAGTGAAGATAAGATAAATCAAATTGTGCGTCAGTTACAGCAAAGATTTCAGCAAAAACGCCGCTTTGTGGTTTGGTATCGCAGCAGAACAGGTAAAGAAACATTCTGGGATTTAGATAAGTCCGAACTGAGATTACATAACGGTGTTCTCTATTTATTTGCTTTAGTTCCCGATTTTCAGAGTTATCACTTAGAAACCAGACCCAATGCTGAACAGAATATCACTTTGAGAGTGGACAGAATTAGTAGAGTTGGTGGAAGTTCCCAGATACCCTGGACTTATAGTAAATTTCCTACTCTAGAGATTATCTACCGTCTTACAGGAGATTTAGCGAGTTATAGACCCCGCAGACCCCATGAAAAAGTTATTTCCTCACTAGAAACTACAGAATATGTTGATATTTCAACTCAGGAAGACTGTATATTTTGGTTTCGTCAAAGAATGCTACAGTACGGTGCTAATGCTAGGGTTTTAAGTCCTGATTGGGTAGCAAAACAATTCGAGGATACTTTAAAACAAGCCCATAATAATTACTGTGTTGAATAACAATCTCCTATCAAACTGGGAGGGATTTTTATGCAATTATAGCTTTTCTCTGGCTGCTGAGGTACAGTAGCAACAATGGGTAAACTAATTATAAATAGAGTTTCCTAAATTTGTACTTCATTAAATTTAAAAACACTATATTCGTCAATAGTCAGTAGTTCATGATTATTAATCAGTAATTATTAATAATATTTAATTGTTAATTGTTTGCATTACATTATTAATAAGTTATAATACATTGTCAATTGTTTACAATACACTGTCAATAAGTTATGATACATTGTTAATTGTTTAGCTAAAAGAGGTAGAGAATTATGAGCTTTGATTATAATCTGTTTGTTATTGGTGCTGGTTCAGGTGGTTTAGCTGCTTCTAAACGCGCAGCTAGTTATGGTGCAAAAGTAGCAATTGCTGAATATGATTTAGTTGGTGGTACTTGTGTCATTCGCGGTTGTGTACCTAAAAAACTTATGGTCTATGGTTCTCATTTTCCTGCTCAATTTCAAGAAGCAGCAGGTTATGGTTGGACAGTAGGAGATGTAAAATTTGATTGGGAACATTTTATTACATCTATAGATAATGAAGTTAACAGACTTTCAAAACTACACATCAGCTTTTTAGAAAAAGCTGGTGTAAAATTAATTTCTGGTCGTGCTACCTTTGTAGATCCTCATACAGTTGAAGTAAATGGTACAAAATATACAGCAGATAAAATTCTCATTGCTGTCGGTGGTCGTCCTATAAAACCAGAAATACCAGGTATAGAACACGCTATTACTTCTAATGAAATTTTTCACTTGAAAACTCAACCAAAACATATCGCTATTATTGGTGCTGGTTACATTGGGAGTGAATTTGCTTGTATTATGCGCGGTTTGGGTTCAGAAGTGACGCAAATTATTCGTAAAGAACAGATTTTAAATGGTTTTGATCAAGATATCCGCACCAGTATCCAAGAAGGAATGACAAATCATGGTATTCGCATTATTCAAAATACCGAAGTCACAGCCATAGAAAAAGTGACAGAAGGGTTAAAATTAACCTTATCTGGAGAAAATCAAGAACCAATTATTGCTGATGTATTTTTAGTAGCAACTGGTCGTAGTCCCAATATTGAAGGACTAGGTTTAGAAAATGCTCAACTTGACTGTGTTCCCAGTTCAGAAGCAGGACCTGGATACAGTATTTCCAATGCTATAGCCGTAAATGAGTATAGTCAAACTTGTCAACCTCATATCTTCGCTGTTGGTGATGTTACGGACAGATTAAATTTAACTCCGGTTGCTATTGGTGAAGGACGCGCTTTTGCTGATAGTGAATTTGGTGATAACCGCCGACAATTTAGTCATGAAACCGTGGCCACAGCGGTATTTACCACTCCAGAAGCCGCTACTGTGGGTTTAACAGAGTCTCAAGCTAGGGAAAAGTATGGTGATGATATTAAAATCTATCGTACCAATTTCCGCCCAATGTATTACACTTTAGCGGGTAAGCAAGAAAAAACCATGATGAAATTGATTGTAGATAATCAAACTGATAAGATTTTAGGCGCTCACATGGTGGGAGACAATGCAGCAGAGATTATTCAAGGTGTAGCTATAGCTGTTAAAATGGGTGCAACTAAGGCTGATTTTGATGCTACTGTGGGTATTCACCCCTCGGCCGCAGAGGAATTTGTCACTATGAGATAGTATTTGTTCTCTATTTTGTAGGGTGCGTTAGCAACAGCCTAACGCACCGTTTAATCAAGTACCCAAAGCTTCAACCTAAATCTTCTGTAGCGTTGACAATAGAGAACTAGAGTTATGACTACAATCGCTGAATATTATTTTAATTGGGTAAGTCTTGTTTATTTGAGTTTATTTTATAAATATACTAATCTTTAGTGGGTTGAGAACGGATTTTTATGAACGAACCACAGAGAACACAGAGGACGCGGAGGTGGAGAAAAAGAGGTATTCACACGCTAGATCATGATAAAATTTATAGCCTTATTTAGTGGTACGGGTGCGTTTAGATTAGCAATTGAAAGGATTTGTCGTAATTATAATCTTCCCTGGGAATGTGTTTCTGGTAGTGATATTGATTTAGATGCTCAAAAAATCTATTTAGAAAACTTTGGAGAAATACCTACGGGAGATATTACAAAAGTTGATGAAAATGATATTCCTGACCATGATATATTATTAGCTTGTTTTCCTTAATTAACTGGTAATGCGATCGCTATTCCCTGTGTTTCTACTGTGATAAATTCTGTAATTAATGCCATAAAAACTCCCCTGGTTATGAATTATCTCTATCTTCACGGTTTCGCTTCTGGTCCTAAGTCAAAAAAAGCCCAAGATATTCAACAAAGATTATCAAAACTCCAAATATCAATGTCTATTCCTGACTTAAATACAGGTGGATTTTCTGATTTAACTATAACTCGACAAATTCAACAAGTTACTACTAATTTTCCTCTAGATTCTCAACCTGTTACCCTGATTGGTTCTAGTTTAGGAGGTTTGATATCTGCTCACATAGCACAAGAATATTTACAAGTAAAACGACTAATTTTATTAGCACCAGCTTTCGGTTTTTTATCCCATTGGTTACCAAAATTAAGAACAGGATTAAAATTATGGGAATTAACAAAATATATGATGATTTACCATTATGGCTATGAACAATTACTACCCCTACATTATAATTTTGTTAAGGATGCTCATCAATATTCAGAAGATTTATTACAACGTCCCCTCCCGACCTTGATTTTACATGGTAAATATGATAAAGTAATCCCTGTCCAGGCTAGTCGCTCTTTTTCTAATTCCCGTTCTTGGGTAAAATTAAAAGAGTTCAATAGTGATCACGCTTTAGGGAATGTTAGTCAAGAAATCTGGCAAGAAATTTGTTTATTTTGTCAGCTATTATGAACAATAAAAGTTAATTAAGACCTTTTTACTATTACCAATGCAAAATCTCAAATTTATTCGCTCTGATTTATCCCAACTTAATGCTTACAAACCTCACCCCGGAAGTGATAGCGCCGAACAAGTTAATATCCAATTTGACAGATTAGATACTAATGAAAGTCCTTTAGATCTACCACCAGAAATCAAAGAAAAATTAGCTTTTATTTATCAACAAATTATCGAAACTAATCGTTATCCAGATGGTGGTCATGAATCTCTGAAAAATGCTATATCTGAATATGTTAATGAATCAGCAAATCTGTCAAATTCAACTTTCACTGCTGCTAATATCTCCGTTGGTAACGGTTCTGATGAATTAATTAGATCCCTATTAATTGCGACTTGTTTGGGAGGAGAAGGTTCTATTTTAGTCGCTAATCCTACTTTCTCAATGTACGCAATTTTAGCCCAAACTTTGGGAATTTCTGTGGTGACAATTGGGAGAAATCAACACAATTTTGAAACTGATTTAGAAGCTGCAAAATCTGCAATTATACATACCGAAAATCCCCCCATTCGCGTCGTTTTTGTCGTCCACCCCAATTCCCCTACAGCTAATTGCTTAACAGCAGCAGAAATAACATGGTTGAAAAGTTTACCAGAAGAGATTTTAGTAGTCATTGACGAAGCTTACTTTGAATTTAGCCAAACTACTCTAGCAGCAGAATTATTACAACATCATAACTGGATAATATTACGGACTTTTTCCAAAGCGTTCCGTCTTGCAGCCATGCGTGTAGGGTATTGTATCGCACATCCACAAGCGATCGCTATTTTAGAAAAAGTCCGTCTTCCCTACAATCTTCCCAGTTTTTCCATCGCTTCCGCTCTCATGGCTTTAGAAAATCGGCAACTTTTATTACAGTCAATTCCCCAAACCCTGAATGAAAGAACCAAACTAATTACAGCTTTATCAGCACACTCAATCTTAGAAATTACACCCAGCAGAACCAACTTTATTTACTTGCGAGTTAAAACTGCATATCAGGACGCAGAAAATCACGTTTTAACGAGTCTCAACCAAAAACTTAGAAGTCAAGGTACATTAATTAGACTTCTACCCAACGGGTTAAGAATCACCATCGGTACACCCGCAGAAAACACTCGCACAATAGAACGGATACAAGCAGCGTTATCGTAGATGTATATGTTTATGTAGCAATATCTCCCGTGAGCGATTAAGTAAAAGCGCGTTCCAAAGAGACTCGACTTTATACACCCGATATGCTAACTTACAATAAAGCTGACGAGCTTGATGATTATTTTCCAAGACATGGAGATATAGGTCTTGAAATCCCCATTCTTGGGAAATTTGCTCACAGTGAATTAGTAAGCTAGAAGCCACACCCAATCTCCGGTAATTGGGGTGAACTGCTAAATTAGACAAGTAAGGAAAACATTTGCTGATACCATACCAAGAATTACTGGTTCTCACACCCATTTCTATAGTTCCCATGATTTCAGGATTTTTAGTGGTAGTATCAACAGCCACCAAACAAACATGATGATGTGTGGGAAACTGGAGACGATACCTTAAATCCTCGTAAACGCCCAAACGAAATAAAGGGAAAGCCCAACCCCATAAACCCTTTTGGGAGTGAAAGCTTTCAGCAACAATTTGGGCGATACTCATCACATCATCAGATGTAGCTACACGAACTTGAGGTAGTCCAACAGATAGATTACCAGTTTTTGAGCTTAATTGGGGGTGGAGAGGGTGAAAAAACCAGGATTTCAAAGCTAGTTAGGGATTAATTTGATTTATTTTTAAACTGTTGTCAGCTATACTCAAATGCTATTTTAATTATATCCAAATTTTAAATTAAAATGATACCAACGGTTATAGATAACTATTCAAATAAATCTGAAAATTTTAGACGACATACTGATCCAGCTTGGTTGTGGATTGTTGTATCTACTGCTTCTGTGTCTCTTCATCTGTTAGTATTTTGGTTAATGCGTTCTACTGATGAGTTTCCAGCTTGGTTTCCCCAGTCTAATCAAAATTCTATTCCTATTGACTTCCTGGAGATTTCTTCTGAACAAAAATCTATAATTAAACAAAAATCAACTACTCCAAAGGTTAAACAACAGTCTTCTTTTTCACTTTCACCACAATCATCAGCTATTACAGACAGCAATCAGGATCATAGTGAGATAAATTCCAGTGGTAATTTACCACAACAGCATAAAAATCAAAAACCGGAAGTAATAAAACCGGAAGTGCTAAAACCCGAAGTGACAAAACCACTAATTAGACAACAATCATATCCTACCAATGCAACACCAGAAACAACACCAATAATTCCAGAACGGGAACTACCTTGGAATCGTCGTCAAGAAGTTATACTAGGTAAGGAAACCGTTCTCCCCTCAGACATTCCCGCTGATTCCCCAACTCCCGCAGTAGAACCACCTTTAAATCCTAACTCAGAACCCTCCCCAACAGTAAATCAAGGAGGAGCGATCGCTACTATTACTCCTGTACTGAAAGAAGAAGTAAATGAATTAATACAACAAAGACAAATCCGAGCAGATGGTTTACCAGATGTTCTTGCTGAATACAAAGGAAGTACAGAAAAGGAATTAGAGCTTAGTTCACTTCCTGGCGACGAAATCATTACATCAGCAAATATATTGATTAGTTTAATAATTGATAGCAATGGACACTTTCAACAAGCAAAAATTATCACCATTGAACCGGAGGTACTTTCTGGGGAAATAAGCATTTATGAGCAAGCAATTAATCAGATATTTGCAGATGAGATGTTTCTTGCTGGTTATAATCAAGATGGATCAAAACCAGACCTGAGCAATTTATATATTCGTCTCCAACTGAAAATTGAGCCAATAAATTCCCAATAAATGCTTGCGCTTTTAAAAAATCCATGTTATAGTAATAGAGTTAGAAATTTGCGGGTGTAGTTTAGTGGTAAAACTTTAGCCTTCCAAGCTAATAATGCGGGTTCGATTCCCGCCACCCGCTTTATTTACCGTATTTCATGAGCAGTAAGTCAAATTAATCAAACATAAAACACCTATCAAATTAAGGGTGTGAGCTATTTTGCTTATTCTTTGTAAGATCCTAAACATGATAGTGAGCGGAAATCAGGGAGTATTTTAGATTTTAAAGATGAGTTTTTTACTAAATCATGAAAATACTTAATTGTCAGAATCAGGATACCCAGAATTAGAGGATTTACAGGATTTTGTATGAATATTTAAATAGACATCTGGGGTAATTAAATGTGCATAACCTGAAATTATTGTAGGGACAATTCATGAATTGTCCCTAAGATGGTGTAATTTACTTGTGTAGTAGTGTTCGCTTTTGGTCTTGCGAAACCATATTATATTCACCCAAAACTTTTAAAACATTCTCTAATATCTAATTCTCGGATCTACATAAGCATTGAGAATATCAATTAAAATACTTGCAGTGACAACAATTGCACCAAAAAATACTAACACACCTTGAACTGTGGGATAATCGCGGTCAGAAATAGCCTGATATAAACGATTTGCTAAACCCGGC
>LJOT01000449.1 GCA_001672075.1 Anabaena sp. CRKS33 | reverse complement strand
TTCTCGTCAAGTTTTGGGTAAACCAAATTTAATTACTTTATTAATAGAATTATCTATATCTGCTTTGGTGGGAATTGGTGTTTTTTCTCTCATTGCTTCGAGAATGAATATTCCAGAGGTGAATACTTTTGTGATCAAAATGCGACAAAAGTTTTTGAAGAAATAAGAAGAAATAAATTAAAATTACCGTCAGATAATTACCATGATCATCGAATTTACTCTCGCCAATTTTAAAAGTTACAGCACAGGCCACTTACCTTTGGGGTCTTTGACTGTTTTAATAGGTGCAAACGCCGCAGGTAAAAGTAACGCCCTGGAAGGTTTGCGCTTGCTGTCATGGCTGGCACAAGGGCAAAAACTTTCTAGTATTCAATATGCTGTGAATAGTGCCGAGGCAGTGGTGCGTGGTAGAGTAAATGATTTATGCTATCATGGGCAGTCAAGTTTTACCATCGGTTGCCGATTAGATTTACCTGAATGGAATAAATTAAATATAACTCTGAGCGTGCGTGATGGAGAACTGCACATCAGTAGTGAGTGCATTACTAACTCAAAAAATACAGTTTTATATGAATTAGATCAACCTTCCCAAGAAATAAATACAGATGTTGGTGTGGTCTATAACAACTTTACAAGGGGTCAAAACAAGCCAAGAATAACTTGCAGTGATCAAATGGCTATATTTATGCAATTAGATAGCCCTGGGCGTTTTGATATCAAATATCCAAAATCCCAAAAAATAATTCCTGAGACTGTCCGCGAATATCAACGAGTCTTACAGAATATTCTGTTTTTAGATCCTATTCCCGCCAAAATGCGCGAGTACAGTTTCAAATCTGATCAGCGATTACAAGAAGATGGTAAAAATCTTTCTAGCGTTTTATATCGTTTATGGGAAAACCAGCCCGAAAATCAACAGACCATTCTCAATTTCATCCAGAGTTTACCAGAACAGGCTATAGATGGGCTAAATTTCCTGATTGGACCCAGGGATGAGGTTATGGTGCGACTAGCAGAAACTTTTGGTGATAACCGTCGCTATTATGAAGCAGCATTATTATCAGATGGTACATTACGAGTTTTAGCGATCGCTGCTGCTATGTTATCGGCTACTCAAGGTAGTTTAGTAGTAATCGAAGAAATTGACAACGGTGTTCATCCCAACCGTGCTAAACATCTACTGGCCAGCATTCGAGATATTGCCGAGAGGCGTAAATTGCGAGTATTGCTTTCTACCCATAACCCAGCTTTAATGGATGCCTTACCTGATGCTGCTTTAAATGATGTAGTGTTTTGTTTTCGAGATCCACAAGGCAGGAATAAAGGAAATAGCCGTCTTGTTAGACTTGGCGGTATGGACGATTACTCTAGTCTAATATTACAAGGACCATTGGGACAACTGGTAACTACTGGGGTAGTGGATAGGTTTGTTAAGTCACCGCAGACACCAGAAGACAGAAAACAGCAAGCCCTGGCTTGGCTGTCTCGTTTGCAGGAGTACAGCTATGAGTAGTATCTGCTTGATTGATACTAGCGTATTCCTCAATATACTTAATGTTCCCCGCTGTAATGAGGATAACGAATCAGTGATGCAAAATTTTCAGGAGTATATTGAGTTAGGCTGCACTTTTCTGTTACCTATGGCGACAATACTGGAAACAGGCAACCACATTGCCCAGAACGGTGACGGTACAATCCGAAGAAAAACAGCTATCCATTTTGTTGAACAAGTTAAGGCTGCATTCAACGGAGAAGCACCCTGGCGGCCTACAGCATTTCCAGATACAAAAGAAATATTATCGTGGATTGACCAATTCCCGGATCTGGCAGGCAAAAATAAAACTCCTGATAAGCAAGAAGGAACAAGCTTTGGTGATCTCAACATCATTCAAGAATTTCATAAATCGTGTCAACTCTTCCCTATGAGTGAAGTATTTATCTGGTCACTAGATAGGGATTTACAAAGTTATCACCAAATGTCAAATAGACATCTGGGGGCAAAGATTGGATAATTAATTTCTTCCCAGTCTTTACCCATTATTTGCTATCACCACTTGTACAAGTGACAACTTACCCTTAAAATGTTAAACAGCGTCTATCGGAAAATCAAATTCCGCGCTAAACCCATCAATTAGCAG
>LJOT01000808.1 GCA_001672075.1 Anabaena sp. CRKS33 | reverse complement strand
GAGCCGGTTGACGATAACGCCCCTGCGACTCGCGCCGAAATGGAGCAGCAGGCCGCACTGCTGGGCATCGACGTCGATGGACGCTGGAGCAACAAGACGCTGCTGGCCAAGATCACCGCGGCCATGATCGCCGCCAACCCTGTGTAAAAGGAAGCCGAGAATGGCCGTCCAAGCAGCATTCAACCCGTCGTATGGCACGGGTGTTACCGTAGCACCAGGCGTCGCATCAGCGTCGAGCAATGTCGGCTTTGGCAGCAAGGCGCTGGTGATTACCAACCTGAGCACGACTGTGGTGTCGTATGTTCGCGTAGCAGAGGGCGCGACAACGGCGACAACCGCAGATTACCCTGTGCTGCCGAACTCCCAGATCGTGCTGTCAAAGGCCGGGGCTGACGACACCGTGGCGTACATCGCGCCTGCTGGCGGAGGATCGCTTCACATCATGGGTGGTGAAGGATACTGAAAATGTACCCGCTGACCCGTTCAACGAGTCGAAATCGGTTCTGGAGAAACGGAACATCCGCATGGACCCCTGCCGCCCTGGGGCCTGCGCTGGCG
>LJOT01000167.1 GCA_001672075.1 Anabaena sp. CRKS33 | reverse complement strand
TACTCATGGAGACACTTATGAAGAGGCTTTAAAAAATGCCCAAGAAGTTTTAGAAATGCTGATTTCATCTTATTTAGAAGACGGACAACCAATACCTGAACCGCAAATTTTAGGAAAATCATTAACAGCAGCTTAATTTTTCATTAGTCCACGCAGGTGGACTTTGTTTGTATAGCCGTGATTTATAATCCCCAAGGCTTTTTATTCCTATAAAAACTAAAACCAGTGAGTAACCGTAACCTACAAGAAACCCATTTAAACCGCGCCCGTGCTAGTCTCAGACAAGCATTATCTTGGTATGGATATCTCCGTAAATCTGGACAACTAGCCGCCAACCCAGAATTAGAAAATTTACTCAAACCCGAAATAGAAGCTTTAAATAACACATTGAGTAAATTAGATGCAAATGTGATTAGAATTGCGGCTTTTGGTTTAGTTAGTCGGGGAAAATCAGCAGTATTAAACTCTTTAATAGGGGAAAAAATTCTGCAAACAGGACCTTTAAATGGTGTGACTCAATGGCCGCGTTCTGTGCGCTGGAAACCGGGGGATAAGGTATTAGTCGAATTAATAGATACCCCTGGTTTAGATGAAATTGCAGGAGAATTAAGGGCGGAAATGGCGCGAAATGTAGCCCGTCAAGCTGATTTAATTTTGTTTGTTGTTTCTGGAGATATTACTAAAACTGAATATCAAGGATTATTGGAATTACGTCAAGCCCAAAAACCCTTAATTTTAGTATTTAATAAAATTGATTTATATCCAGAAATAGACAGAAATGCAATTTACAAAAATCTCCAACAACTAGGGGCGGGAAATTCCCAAAATAATCCTTTATTACCAGATGAAATTGTCATGGTAGCCGCTGAACCTGCACCCATGGAGGTGAGAGTAGAATATGCAAATGGAACTATCAATTATGAATGGGAAACACCACCTCCCCAAGTGGAGGAATTAAAGCAAACAATCTTGAATATCTTAAATAGAGAAGGACGATCTCTTTTAGCTTTAAATGCACTCATTCAAGCTAGGGAATCTGAGGAAAATATCGCCCAAAAAACCATTGATATGCGGGAAAAAGAAGCAGAAGATATTATTTGGCGATTTACTCAATATAAAGCTTTAGGTATTGGCTTAAATCCTATTGCTTTTTTAGATATAATTGGCGGTTTTATTACTGATTTAGCCTTAATTCGTACCTTAGCTAAATTGTATGGTTTACCTATGACTAGTTATGAAGCCAGTAAATTATTAAAAACCATTTTATTTAGTTCCGGTGGTTTATTATTGGCAGAAATCAGCAGTAGTTTAATATTAGGTTTAGGTAAAACTACCGCAGCCCTAACTAGTGGTGATAATCCATTTAACATTACCACTTTTACCAGCAGCGCCATTATTCAAGGGGGAATTGCTGGTTATGGTGCTTATACCGTCGGTAAAGCTGCAAAGTTATATCTAGAAAAAGGCTGTACTTGGGGACAGTTGGGCGCTAATACCGTCATTCAGGAGATTTTATCCCAAGTTGATAAAAACACTATTTTGTATCGCTTACAGCAAGAATTGGGCGGTAATTTTGGAGAATTTTGATCTTTAAATAATCAAAAAAAAGAAAATTTTTTTTATTGTGGGGATTGACTTGCGGTGCTAGGGGTGATATTATGATAATGGGAGTGCGTCTTTTCATAAAAATTTTATCACCACTCGATTATACTAATGTAGCACATCGCCGGCGATGTTGCAACCCACATTCCGCACCCTCAAGTGTCACAGATCAAAAAAGCCTAAGAAGTAGTACATAAAAACTAAAGATAAATTAAAGAGAAAGAAGTTTAATGAAAATAAGTAGCATTAAAAGGGAAATGGTGTGAGAAAGTAAAGTTTCCTAAAGATGCCGAAAGAAAAAGAAAATTCAAGATGATTAAAAAATTCATTATTCAGAAAGCAAGAAATGAGAGAATCACAATAGACAAGTAGAGGAAACTGTTGTGAAAATAAAACCTCAAGAAATAGAAATGACGTTTTATTATTGCTACAAATGTTTTAGATTCACAGGAACTAAGCAATGATTCTATGCTCAGTGAATATAAAGCCCAGCAGTCATGTGAAAGAGGGTTTGGTTTTCTCAAAGACCCATTATTTTTTGCCGACAGTATTTTCCTCAAAAGTCCTGAAAAACATAGAGTCCTTGGGAATGATTATGGGTTTATGTCTACTAGTTTATACTTTGGGTCAACGTCAAATTAGAAATGCTCTAAAAGAGTCTAAATCAACAATTAAAAATCAATTAAGTAAAGCAACTAATCGTCCTACTTTACGCTGGATTTTTCAATGCTTTCAGTGTATTCATGTGGTTATACTCAATCAGGAGGAACATATTTCTAATTGGAATAAGGACAGAGATTTTATCTTGAGTCTTTTACCAGATGATTGTTTACGTTACTATCAATTAGTCACCTAATTATTATCTCTATCAATTTAATTTCTCTTGTAAAGATGAGCTAATTTCTTTGATTTATAGCTCTATTTTACTATGTCTATAATTTCGTTTTTTACTTTAATTGATTAGGCTAACTTATGATTTGTCTCTTGAATCTCTTATTTTATTTATTTGTTGTCCTCTCCAGGTGGTGTGCATTCTTATTGCTTCTTATTGAGAATAGGTTTTGATGACATTTTTGGTGATTTACTGTTTCTCAAATGCCTTTTTTCACTTTATATGTTTGTTTTGATGCTACCTTTAATTTTTTCTCTACGTAATTTACCTCTGTGACAGTTTGGGGTGCGGAATGTGGGTTGCACTCCACCCCGAAAAAAAAATTTGCCCCCCCCCGACGTAAAGCTGAGAAATTGTGTAGAATTGCTGGGTGTAACCATGAACCGAGATAATGGATTTTAATCTGCAAGCACCCTTTGTCCCTACTGGTGATCAACCACAAGCGATCGCTCAACTTTCTGCTAGTATTCAAAAAGGAAATCATTATCAAACATTACTCGGTGCGACAGGAACCGGGAAGACATTTTCCATAGCCGCAGTTATTGCCAAAGTGAATAAACCTACTTTAGTATTAGCACATAATAAGACATTAGCAGCCCAATTATGTAATGAACTGCGGGAGTTTTTTCCTAATAATGCAGTAGAGTATTTTGTTAGTTATTATGATTATTATCAACCCGAAGCATATCTACCGGTTACAGATACTTATATAGAGAAAACATCAGCAATTAATGAAGAAATAGATATGTTACGACATTCTGCTACCCGTTCCTTATTTGAACGTCGGGATGTAATTGTTGTGGCTTCAATTAGTTGTATTTATGGTTTAGGAATGCCGGCAGAATATTTAAAAGCTGCAATTCGATTACAAATAGGAATGGAAATAGATCCCCGGCAAATTTTACGAGAATTAACAGCAGTTCAATATAGTCGTAATGACATAGAAATGGGGAGGGGTAAATTTCGAGTCCGAGGTGATGTTTTAGAAATTTCTCCTGCTTACGAAGATAGAATTATTCGCGTGGAATTTTTTGGAGATGAAATTGATGCAATCAGATATATAGATCCTGTCAGCGGTGAAATTATTGGTAATTTAGCAGCGGTAAATATTTATCCTGCGCGTCACTTCGTTACTCCCAAAGAAAGAGTAGAAATAGCTTGTGAAGATATCGCTAAAGAACTAAAACAGCAAAAATTAATATTAGAAGAAACTGGGAAATTAGTCGAAGCGCAACGTATTGATCAACGCACCCGTTATGATTTAGAAATGTTAGCAGAAGTGGGATATTGTAACGGCGTAGAAAATTATTCTCGTCATTTAGCTGAAAGACAAGCAGGAGAACCACCTGAATGTTTAATTGATTATTTTCCCGAAGATTGGTTATTAGTTATAGATGAATCTCATGTTACAGTTCCCCAAATTCGGGGAATGTATAACGGAGATCAAGCCAGGAAAAAAGTATTAATAGATCATGGTTTTCGACTTCCCAGCGCTGCGGATAATCGTCCTTTAAAAGCAGAAGAATTTTGGCAAAAAGTCAATCAATGTATTTTTGTTTCTGCGACTCCAGGAAATTGGGAATTAGAGATTTCTGAGGATAATATTATTGAACAAGTAATTAGACCGACGGGAGTAATTGACCCCGAAATATTTGTGCGGCCAACGGAAGGACAAATTGATGATTTATTAGGAGAAATAAAAGATCGAGTTGACCGTCAGGAAAGAACCTTAATTACAACATTAACTAAACGTATGGCCGAAGACCTAACCGAATATTTAGAAGCCAGGGGAATCAGAATTAGATATTTGCATTCAGAAATTAATTCTATTCAACGGATAGAAATTTTACAAGATTTGCAAAATGGTGTTTTTGATGTCTTAGTTGGTGTAAACTTGTTGCGGGAGGGTTTAGATTTACCAGAAGTTTCTTTAGTTGCAATTATGGACGCAGATAAAGAAGGATTTTTGAGAACAGAACGTTCCCTAATTCAAACTATTGGACGCGCAGCACGTCATGTTAAGGGAAAAGCAATTTTATATGCTGATAAATTAACAGATAGTATGATTAAAGCTATTGATGAAACTGATAGAAGAAGGGGGATTCAAATGGCTTATAATAAATTACATGGAATTACACCCCAACCGATTAAGAAAAAGTCGAGTAATGCCATTTTATCATTTTTAGATGCTTCTCGGCGTTTAAATGCTAGTGATTTAAACATAGTTGATGAACATTTAGATGAATTATCTTTGGAGGATATTCCTGAGTTAATTATCTTATTAGAAAAACAGATGAAGGAAGCAGCGAAGAAGATGGAATTTGAAGAGGCTGCAAAATTACGCGATCGCATTAAGCATTTAAGAGATAAAATGTTAGGACGTTAATATATGGTATTTGTGATTTGTGTGAATATTTTTTTAACGAACCACAGAGGCACAGAGGACGCAGAGGAGGAGGAAATTTATGTTAACCAATATTCGTCAAATCACGGTTAATGAATATCACCAAATGGCCGAAATGGGTATATTTCACCCGGAAGAACGCTTGGAGTTAATATCAGGACAAATTATCAAAATGGCCGCTAAAGGAACTGCACACGAAGCTGCTATAACCCGGACGCAAAGAATATTAAATCAACGTTTAGGTGATAAGGTTTTAATTAGAACTCAGTCACCAATTAAACTTGATGATTACTCAGAACCTGAACCAGATATTGCAGTTGTGAAAACGAATGTCTTAGATTATGAGGATCATCATCCCCAACCATCAGAAGTCTTTTTAGTTATTGAAATTGCTGATTCTAGTCTGAAATATGATCGAGAAGTAAAAACTTTAGCCTATGCTAAATCAGGCATTATTGATTATTGGGTTTTAGATATTAATGGACGTAAATTGTATGTATATCGTCTACCCAATGCAGAAGGTTATCAAAGTGAAAGTATTTTAGGAGAAAATTTGACAGTTTCACCTTTAGCTTTTCCTGAGTGTGAAATTAAGATTAGGGATTTTTTGAGGAAGATTTAAAGGAGGTGAAAATTGGCGATCGCATTAAGCATTTACGAGATAAAATGTTAGGTAGATAAACTAAATTTATAATTAGCGCACTACTAACTTATTTTGTGTAGCAGCTTCTTGAATTAAACGGTTGTTGCTAGTGAATACCTGAATGTGTGGAACAACACCATAATCAATATCATCAGTAATAACTTGAAATTGTCCTGCTTTGCTAATAGTTTCGAGCAGCAGCAAATCATAACCATCAACTGCTTGAGTGCTAAATCGCTTAATAGCAGCATCAGTAGTCGCACTATTTACTGTTAGGTCAATTAGTTTAGCACGATTTTTCACTCGTCGCCAAACAAACTGGACTGCATTTACAACATTAGCTCTTTCTAGCGGATAATTATGACGGTATTCCTTGATTGGTAAATTTCCATTGGATTTAATATAATTTTCATATTCGTTCTTTTCAATAAGATGAGCAAGTTCAGCTAAAGTGAGTCCAGAGTATGTAAGGGTAGCTCCATGTAAACCTGCTTGTCTGAGATAATTGGGATAATTTTTGATTTGGTAATTAGAAAATCCTCTATATTCGTAAGTTTGCGCGTAAGTTTCCCAAAACCAAACGTTAGTATCTACAAAGAAAATATCGCTTTTCTTTGGAGTATCTTTTCTAATGTCTATCACATCAGCTTGAATGTTGAGATTAATCGCCATGGCTCAAAAACTTGCAGCCATATCTGTAATTACTGCATCCACAGCAGTTCGATATTTTTCATCAGAGTAATAACGTTTAGCTCTAGTCATTACGTGCTGAATAACATCCCATCCATCATCATTGAGAGAAGTAAATTCAAGCAATTGATTCAACTTCTCTGCTGGGATATCTTTTAACAATTGACCAAATGCAAAGTTCATGAATGGAGAAGAAAAAACTTTCACCCCCGTAAAATCTAATTCTACTGCTTCGTTACGTAGTAGGCAGGGATGAATAATTTCATAGAGTCCTTGACCATCATCAGCAGTGGTAGCATATTCGCCCACCATATCGTAAATTTTGTGTATCATATCTCTATCTCCTCCTTTCTAGAATATTCGCCTCTTGTGTTGAGAAACTATAGCTTCACGACGATCTTAGCATACAGCAGTTTTAATTATTGCATTCTCTCCGCGTCTCTGCGCCTCTGCGTGCATAAAAAAAATGTCACTTTATCTAATTCCACCCTCGTAAATTTTTATGAACCACTGCTAAATACCACATATAGTCATCAATTTTGTAATCGTCCGCAGCTTTGAGAATATATTCCCGTGCTAAGTCTAAATTATTCTCAGCTTCATAATATAAACCCAAATAAAGATGACTATAAAACTTACCTTTTAATCCTGCTAATTTTCCCACATTCAAAACATCATCTTTTGAACAATTACCAGCAAAAAAATCATATATAACTCCCATAATTTTCCGAGAATCATTTTTCACAGGTAATAGAGAATTACGTGCTTCTGTAACTCCAGATAACCTAGCCATACAAAGATAGCGCCAAACTGTTTCCTCCACATCTTGAGAATTGACAGTTAAATCAACTTCAAACTGTTTAGCACCCTCAGAAAATCGTTCAGCATAATAATAAGATAAACCCCGTTGCCAAAGATAAGGAGTAATGTGGAAATCTAAATTTTCCGCCGTATCAAAATCTTGAATTGATTCGTGAATTTTCCCTAACTTAAAATATACCATACCTCGACGAATATAACCATGAGGATTATTTGGCTGACGATTAATAGTATGATTCCATTCCTCCAGTTCACCTTGTAAAGAATTAATAAAAAACATATTAATAAGTAATTTTCTTCCTCTGTGTTCTCTGTGTTCTCTGTGGTTCGTTAAAAAAAATTAACTCTACCTGCGGTACTAGCTTATAATACACTTTGTACTTGCATATTCAAAGGGGAATAGATGACAATTAAGCGGTTGCTGTTAATAGTGCTAACGCTGTTAGCTGTCATGTTGTCAGGTTTATCTTTATTAAGTAGCTGGCAAAAACCTCAATTCCAAAGTCGTCTAGAATTGTACCAGACTAACATAGTTTTACAGGCCCAAGCATGGCAACCAGAAGATAGTAGTGATCATAGCATTCAAACAATTCAGGAATCTATTATTGGCGAAAATCCCTTAGCAAGCGCAACCAAGCAATACCAGGAAGCTAGTGAATCTATCAAAACCAGTTTACAGGTAACTAAAAATAAGTTAACGGAAATCCAACTTTTAGTGACTACTTATAGTTCCGCAGAAGAGAAAAGTTTACAAAACTTAATCCAAGAACAGGAGAAATTGTTAGCGGAAGTAGACTTACGACTGGGAATTTTGCAAGCACAGGAACAAGAAACAGATAAAGCTATCAAAACCTGGAGTAATCTACAGCAATATTCAGATATTAACCGCAAATATCCAGAAACTGCCGAAACATTAACCGGAATGTGGAGTAAACCCCCCCGTTTATTCCCTAAAGCTGAAAAACTGATTCAACAAAACCTCAATGGTTGGTTTCGGGATACAGCCTTAGTGCAATTATATAGACTTCAACAACGTCAAGAAGTCTTATCAGCTTTAGAAATTGCCCAACAAGAAGCTGCAACCCAAGCGTTGTTCAAATTAGGGATAATTGCGACTATTCCCACCTTAACAGCTTTAATAGGCACAATTCTGCTCATTTTCTTATTGACTCAACGCTTACTCAAAGGTCGAGAATCTCTATTAGCTAGAAATGGTGATTTACTTTGGTCAACTCCTTGGAATTGGGAAATAATTATTCAGGTTTTTGTCCTTGGTTTCTTTTTAATGGGGCAATTATTTATACCTGAATTATTGTCTATTTTGCCTATTCCCCGTGGTACAGGTAATGTCAGAGTTGAAGCTTTGACAGTTTTAGTCAGTTATATGTTAGTTGCTTTAGGTTGTTTGTCAGTGCTGTATTTTTCTATAAAGCGTTTTTTTCCCCTTCCTCCCAACTGGTTTCGCTTGAGTTTCTTTAGTAATTGGTTTTGGTGGGGAATAGGTGGATATTGTACAGCTTTACCCATTGTCGTCATAGTATCATTAATTAACCAAAAATTATGGCAAGGACAGGGGGGAAGTAACCCACTATTGCAAATGGCGCTAGAAAGTCGAGATCATACGGCCTTGGCGATATTTTTCTTTACCGCAGCTATAGCAGCACCGGTTTTTGAAGAATTTCTATTTCGCGGTTTTTTATTACCATCTCTGACGCGCTATACTTCCGTATGGGGAGCAATTTTCACAAGCGCACTGTTATTTGCTGCTGCTCACCTCAGTTTATCAGAAATACTACCGTTGACCGCATTGGGAATAGTATTAGGAGTAGTTTACACGAGAACACGCAACTTATTAGCCTCCATGTTCCTCCATAGTCTTTGGAATAGCGGTACATTAATCAGTTTGTTTATTCTAGGTAGTAACAACTAAGTAATTTATCAGATATCAGGTAAATACAATACATTATTATACAATGTCTGGTTGAAAACTTATCATATCTGTTGAGGCTGGTAATGGGCAATTGGTAATTGGGCCGACACGATATTACTTGGTAACTATTACCTAAGTAGGTGAACGGAAAAAACCGACACAAGTAACGAAAAGTAAAGTTGCCCAAAACCTATTCCCTGTAACCTATTCCCTGTAACCTATTCCCTGTAACCTGTAACCTGTTCCCTGTAACCTGTAACCTGTAACCTATTCCCTGTAACCTGTAACCTGTAACCTGTAACCTGTAACCTATTCCCTGTAACCTGTAACCTGTAACCTGTAACCTGTAACCTGTAACCTGTAACCTGTAACCTGTAACCTGTAACCTGTAACCTGTAACCTGTAACCTGT
>LJOT01000166.1 GCA_001672075.1 Anabaena sp. CRKS33 | reverse complement strand
ATTTTCCATTTAGTTTCAAAGTATTGATTCTGGCAGGAAACTATTATCTATTATTGTTGATAAATTTTATCTAACCAAAAATCACAGCCTTACCTTCATCGAGGGATGCGTTAGCGAAGCACCCCGTAGGAATCGCCATTTTCTGATCAAATTCTACTAAAGAAAGTGAATCATCCTCTAACGAAAAGTAAAGTTGCCCGAAACCTCTTTTCTGTTCCCTGTTCCCTTACTATAACGACAATTTTTAACGCCAACCTACTTAACAGTGACAAATAAATTGTTTATGTACTATAAATTATAGTATATATTACTTAAAGCCGATGATGGGATTTGAACCCACGACCTACTGATTACGAATCAGTTGCTCTACCCCTGAGCCACATCGGCGTACACAGTCAAACATTATAACATAATTTATTGATGATAGAACCAAATTCTCCAAATAATCTCAAACCCCAACAATATGAACGTTTAAAAGCGGAAGTAGCCGCACCTTATCGGGGATTAAGACAATTTATCTATATCAGCGTGGGTGCTTCGGGTTTTATTGGTGCCTTCGTCTTCTTTTTCCAACTCCTAGCAGGGCGTGATATTGAGCGAGCATTGCCTAATTTCGCAATCCAGCTAGGAGTAATTGGGCTAATGGTGTTTCTGTGGAAATGGGAAAATAGAGGGGATAAATGACAGACAAGAGGCAGAAGAGAAGATCATATTTCTCCTCTGCCCTGTTGCTAATTACTTAGTAGTGACAAGATATTGAGAGGCAATGGGTTGAACACGACCGGCACTAACCAAAGCTTGATAGACAAAGGCCGCAATTTCGGCTCTAGTTGCTTGACGCTTAGGAGCAAGCTCTTTCACGTTTGGATAGTTAATGACTAATTGCCGTGAAGTTGCTGCGGCCACAGGACCTGCTGCATAACTGGGAATTTGACCAGCATCAGTGTAGAATTTGATTGCATTCTGATCACTGGCAGTTAAACCCAAACCGTTAGCTAAAGCCACTATTGCCTGGACTCTGGGAATTTGTTGTTCTGGTTTAAAGGTTAAGTCAGGATAGCCAGTCAGGAATGGACTACTAGAAGCGGATTGAATAGCACCATAACCCCAATGATTACTTTTTACATCTTTAAAAGTAATGGCTTTGCGAGTTGCTGAGGGTTTAAAGGCTTTGTTGATAATGGCAGCGAATTGGGCGCGAGTTACGGGTTCATTGGGTTTAAAATTGCCATCTGGAAAACCGGCGATAATACCTTGAGAAGCTAAGGCTTCGATGTAAGCTTTTGCCCAATAACCTGTTTGCACATCTTTAAAAGCAGTATTACCATCGGTAGGTGTAGTTACCGTAGCAGCAATAAAATCAACAGGACCTAAGATCTTCTTCTGATTAATATCGTTACCAATGGCCATAATCTTGCCTTTGGTAGAATTATTGAGATCATAACGAGCGTTATCACGGATGAGATTACCACCAGGATTGCTGCTAGTACCGAGGTCAGGGGCGGCATTAATGGTAGCGACTATACCATCCTGTGTATTATTGCGAATTGCGTTTTTACGGAGTATGGGTTTTGCCGTTTCCGAAATAAACAAACCACTCTTATTTTGAGTGATGTTGTTAGCCTCTAATAAAGGTGTGGAACTACCACCAATTGCCAGACCAAAACCAGTATTCTGAAATAAGTTACCACGAATCGAACCTTGTGCGGATTTAGTTACAGAAATTCCCTGACCGCCGTTTTTCAAAAAGATGTTACTTTCAATTTGGGGATTAGCAGTACCGGTAAGATAAATCCCATCTCTATTGCTGTTAGTAAAGGTACTATTTTTGATCACAGGGTTACTAGATTCTACCCATACAGCAGTCCCCCGTGAATTAGGATTGGTAAAAGTTAAACCTGTAATGATAGTATTATTGTCAGCTAACAGTGTAATATCCTGTCTTGCCCAGGTGCGACTGGTGTAAACACCACCACCACTAATTAAGATACCTTGACCTTTGTTGGCCTCATCACCTTGAAGTGTCACACCTGATTTAAGGAATAGGGGAAATTTTTCACCTGTTTCTTGGCTATAAGTACCGGGAGCAACTTGAACTACAGTTCCTGATTGAGCTTGGGACAGGGCAAAGGTAATTGTTTTATAAGGTGCTGCTGCGGTTCCAGCGCCAGCGGTATCTTGTCCTGTAGCTGAGTTAACGTAAATGACGGTGGCTGTGGCCGGGGCTTGGGCTGTTAAAATTGGGTTAGGACTAGCCTTAACTTGATTAGATACCAGAGTAGAATTACCAGCAATTAATAACAAAGCTGTAAGGCTGGCTTGCAAGGATAAACTAGAAATATGGAAACCCTGATTTTTCATTTTCTTACTGAATTGTGTGTTTAATGATGGTACTTTCACAAGAGTCTCAGGTGACAGATTGAATTCTGTAACAACATAAGACAAACTATACCCGATGATTGGCAATTTTTTAGCTAAAATTATGATTAAAAAAATCACGTAACTGAATCTTTGGGTTACTGTTATCGGATATAACCCCCGTTGTTGAATTTTTGGGCGGTTTTTCAGCCAGAAATTCAAAATTTTTGGGGGTAAAAATATTTCAATAGTTCAGTTTCCGTGGTTTTTGACTCTTATCTGCTCTTTCTTGTTCCCTGATATACATAAAAATTGAGGATAAGAAATCTTATCCTCAAGTCTTATGCAAAAAGCAGGTGGTAAGTATTGGCCAAATGATTAATAAGCTAAAGTGTCTAAAGTCTCTCGTAAATACATTTGCACTTGTTGATCTAGGCGTAAACTTTGTAATTGAGCATTACATTCTAGTTGCCACCGTTTAAAACCGGAACTAGCAGATATAACATATTTTAGTTCCTGCCAGAGTAGTTTGTTAGTAGATAATTGGATATCTCTAGGCTCACTACTGCTATAGCCTTTGCTGTCCTGTTGATGCGCGTAATCGCTAGAAGTTGGAAATTGAGTCATAATTTCTCATTCCTGATTTTTCACTTCCCAGAAGATTTGAGATTTGGGATTTTAGATTTTAGATGTCTATTTATTTCAAACTCAAGGGGAAAGACGTAAATCTAGTCACCCAGACCTAAAATTATCAAATTTTGCTTAAACTTTTCCTAAAATAATGGTTTTACCTCTATAAATTCTGTCTCGTTAATTACTAAAAGTGGAGTTTGCTGTCAGAAATTTGCAAAAAAACTCGTTTTTAAGGAAACAGAGAATTTTGATCAGCCTGATTAGTTGTGAATTACGGAGTGCTGAGTTTATCTTATTTGAGTGTTGAACTCTAAATAGTCTTAATTCAACACTCATCAACTCAGCACTCAACGTTCTCATCACGGAACTATTTCGTCATGGTTAGGGTACGACGTTTAGTTACCATTTGATAGGCTTCAATGATGTCATTTTCCACCCAGTCATGGAACTTATCAATGCCGATACCACATTCATAACCTGCGTTGACCTCGCGGGCATCTTCTTTCATCCGTTTGAGGGAATCGAGAACACCTTCATAAACCACCTTATTATGGCGACGGACGCGCACTTTACAGTTGCGAACCAGTTTACCAGATTGAACATAACAACCGGCAACTGCGCCTCGGCCGACGGGGAAGACAGCACGGACTTCTGTTTGTCCCAAGGGTTCTTCTACCAATTCTGGTTCGAGGAGACCTTCTAAAGCACCTTGAATATCTTCCAAGAGTTTGTAGATGATGTTATATTCTCGAACATCTACACCTGCTTCATCCGCTGCTTGTCTAGCGCCACTGGCGTAAGTGGTATTAAAGCCAATAATGACAGCGTTACTAGCCGCAGCTAAGTCTATGTCTGTCTCGGTGATTTCTCCAGCGGTAGCCAGGAGCATCCGAATTTGGACTTCGTTTTGAGGAATTTGGCGTAGAGAGCCGATAATAGCTTCTACAGAACCTTGTACGTCGCCCTTGAGGATTAAGTTGAGTTCTTTTAACTCGCCTTCTTGTGCTTGTGCTGACAGGGTTGTGAGAGTGACACGACCTTGCAACAAGCGGGATTGTCTTTGTTTGTCCGCGCGATCGCTTGCTATAGAACGAGCTTCTTTCTCGTTTTCATAGACCTCGAAATCATCACCGGCAGCGGGGACATCACTTAAACCCAATACTTCCACAGCAAAGGATGGAGTAGCAACGTCTACACGCTTACCTCGATCATTAACCATGGCGCGGACTTTACCAAAGGCCGAACCAGCTACAAGCATATCTCCAACGTGGAGTGTACCATTTTGAATCAGCAAGGTAGCAACTGCACCTTTCGCTTTATCCAAGTGAGCCTCAATGACTGTTCCCTTAGCAGCCCGATCTGGATTAGCGGATAGTTCGGCCACTTCCGACACCAGCATAATCATTTCTAGGAGAGTATCGAGGTTTTCGCCCCTGATAGCGCTGACGGGAACCATAATAGTTTCACCACCCCAGTCTTCAGCGGTGAGACCGTAATTAGTGAGTTCTTGTTTAACTCGTTCTGGTTGTGCGCCTTCTTTATCAATCTTGTTAATAGCGACAACAATGGGAACATCTGCGGCTTTAGCGTGGCTAATAGCTTCGATGGTTTGGGGACGAACACCGTCATCAGCAGCGACGACCAAAACGGCTATATCTGTCACCCTAGCACCTCTGGCACGCATAGCTGTGAAGGCTTCGTGTCCAGGAGTATCTAGGAAGACAATCTGCTGTGGTTTGCCTTCATGTACTATATCAACATGGTACGCGCCGATATGTTGAGTAATACCGCCCGCTTCTCCAGCCGCAACTTTAGTTTTGCGAATCGAGTCGAGGAGGGTGGTTTTACCGTGGTCTACGTGACCCATAATGGTGACCACTGGAGGACGACGAATCAGATGATCCAAGTCTTCCACGTCAATCATTTCTGTGATCTTGCGAGCTTCGGCCTCACGTTCGACGATTTCGACTTCTACTTCTAGTTCTTTAGCTACTAAGGTAATAGTCGGAATATCCAGGTTTTGGGTGATACTGACGGCCATGCCTTTCATAAACAGGATTTTAACAATCTCTGTATCGGCAATTACTAAGGCATCCGCCAATTCTTGAACTGTTAATGGACCTGTGACAGCCAGTGTGGCTGGACGATCTGGTTTTTGTTCTACGGTTTCTTGACGACGATGTTGCTCGCGCGAAGAACTAGATTTTTTACCTCTGGTGGTGGGAGCAGCTACAGCTGCCACCGTTGGACTACTGGTGCGAGTTCCTTTGGGTTTGGGAGGACGGGCAATGGAAAGACTAACTTGGACTGCTGCGGAAATTTCACCCAGACCTTCATCAAGTAAATCCTCTTCATCGAGTAGATCATCTTCTAAGACTGGTTTGACCCGTTTGCCCTTGGGTCCAATCTTGGCCTTTTCTTTGATTTCGTCAATGATTTCTTCTTCTTGCCATTTTTTGCCACCTTTGTTGAGACGTGGAGGTGTGGGACGTTTTAAATCCAGGATATCAGGGACTATTAGTGTATTATCTAATACTTCCTTCTTCCCTCCTCCCACATTATGCCGGGGTGGAGTGGCAATGGGCATGGCCGTCACCGCTTCACTGGGGCGTGCTGGTCGAGGACGTTGGATGTCACCACCCACAGACGGTCTACCACTCCGCTGTTCTGGTTTTGTCGGGGCTGAAGTGGCACGACTGGGTTTTGATGGTGCTGGGGATGGACTTTGATCCGATGAAGGTTTATTGGCTTTACCTCGAATCGGATGGGGATTCTCTTCAGCACGTTGTTGGCGATCGCGTTTAAGGACGGGTTTTTCTGATACTCCTACAGATTGTGTTTCTGGTGGTTTTGCGCCATCTACTCTGGCGGGAGGAGAAACCAAAGGTGGTTTTTGGGGTTTTTCTGGTTTCGGTCTGGGAACGGGTATTTTTTCTGGTTTTGCTGCCGTCACCTTTTCCCCTGCTGGTTGAGGATTAGATCCCTGTTCCGGTGGGGTGATATTAGGCTTGTGCGGAGTTTCAGATTGATTTCTGGGTACTGGTCGAGTTGGTGCCGTCGGCTTCATGGGTGACACTGGTGTAGCGAGAGTCCGTGGAGGTAAAGGATGATTAGCATCAGCAGCAGTAGTCGCTACTGATGCATCGGGTGTGTTGGTGGTGGTGTTTCTCAATATTTTTGGCTTGCGAATTTCCAGAATTTGCTGTTTGTTATTGGCACTCTTGTGGCTTGGGAATGAATTTGGTCTATGGCCATTTGTACCTTGTTCCTTTTTAGCAGCTTTTTTGGCGGCTAAATTCGCGGCAATGAGCCTTTGGGCCGCAGTACGAATCTGTTCAGCTTCTGATTCAGAAATCGTGCTGCTATGGCTTTTGACCGCAATGTTGAGCTGGTCGCAAATTGCTAATAGCTCTTTGTTGTCCAAATTCAATTCCTTTGATAAGTCATAGATTCTAACTTTGCCGTTGTTCATCCACTCTTTCCCCTTTAATTTACAGTTTTAACGGATGGTTGCCTGGTTTGTGACATCTCCACCCTTTGATCACTGTTTTTTCGGTTGCCCTTGGTGATATTGCCGGTGCCTCCAGTTAGGAAAGAGAGATGTTTCGGTTTCATGCTGGCTTTCCCACCTTTTAATTTTTCTCCTGCGATTGATCATCGCGTGAGTGATGGTTAATGCCCAACTGCGCTTTGGCGCTACCAGGTTGCCATGTTTGATTTTTTCGTTTTGCTTTCTTTATGCGTTTTTTACAACACAATTGAGAAAAACTTTTTGGGAGTAATGTTCTGTGGCCTCTCGGTCAAGAGAGATCGAAAAAGCCATTTACACCCATTTACCATTTTGGCACCAACTTGAGCGATACTAAAGGTGAGGATTAGATCACTAATATTTGAGCTTTTGTCACCATTAAATACGATTTTGGGGATTGCTGTGATTTAGACGTTGCCACAATGTTTGATACACTGCATCTGGCACTGCCCCTCCCAGGGATTTCCCTAATCTATTTTTTTTCTGAGCTACTTGGAGGCAAGTCTCCTGAGGACAAATGTAGGCAGAACGCCCCATGCCCTGATCTAATTGTACCTTTCCCGATGGAAAGACGCGGACAATCCGCCAAAACTCTTGCTTCAAGTTGACTTGGCGACAACTAATACAACGCCGATAGTTGGGTTTCATCAGTGGTCAGTGGTCGGTGATTAGTGGTAAAAATCATCTTTATTCGGATATTGTCTTTCCTGGTGTGTTAATCTGCTTCTAATTCTAATTCTTCTGGGATTTCATCTTCTCTATCTATCCTCTCATCTTCATAATTTTGTGATTGATATTGCGCTCTTACTGCTGCAAATTTAGTATTTTCGGCTTCATAATCATACTTGGCTTGATCTTTAATATCAATTTTCCAACCAGTGAGACGGGCTGCTAACCGCACATTTTGCCCTTCTTTACCAATGGCTAAACTCAGTTGATCTTCGGCGACTAAAACGTGGGTTTGGCGACTTTCTGGGTCCATGAGTCTGACTTCATCTACCTTTGCTGGACTTAATGCATTGGCAATATAGGTGGCTGGGTCTGGTGACCAGCGAATGACATCAATTTTTTCTCCCCGTAATTCGTTAACTACGACTTGGATTCTTGATCCCCTCGCACCAATACAAGCACCAACCGGATCTACATCCCGATCTAAGGTATCAACGGCAATTTTTGTCCGGGGTCCAACATAACGAGAAGGGGGATTGGCTTCTCGCGCTACAGCGACAATTCTGACTACTTCATCTTCAATTTCTGGGACTTCGTTGGCGAATAAATAAACGACTAAACCTGCATCAGCACGGGATACCATTAATTGTGGACCCCTTTGCTGTCCTTGGGAAACTTTTTTTAGATATACCTTAAAGGTAGCATTAGCTCGATAGTTATCGTTGGGTAGCTGTTCTCGCTTTGGTAATTCTGCTTCTACTTCTGATTGTCCGAAGCCGCTACTAACTGCTAAAACTACAGATTGGCGTTCAAATCGTAGGACTCTAGCCTGTAAAACTGTGCCTTCTAAGTCTTGAAACTCTTCTTGCACCATTTGACGTTGTTGATCTCGCAATTTTTGCGCTAATACTTGTTTAGTTTGCATGGCAGCCATGCGCCCAAATTCTCCTTGATCTGGGGTGACATCCAAGACTACAGAATCTCCCAGTTGGGCTTCTGGGGCTACTTGCTGTACTTCGTCTAGGGAAATCTGATGGTCGGTGTTACTAACTGTTTCAACAATGTTTTTGGTGGAAAGAACACGAAATCCTTCGCCCTCTATATCTAATTCTACTTCAAAATTCTTAAAATACTCCTCATCAAATTGTTTACGTTCCAAATTTTGGGCGCGACGATAACGTTCGTAACCCTTGAGTAATGCTTCTCTAATGGCTGCTTGTACAGCTAAACGCGGTAAGTTGCGTTCTTGGCTAATACTTTCGATTAGCTCTTTTAATCCCGATAAAGTCACCATTGACATACGCAGTCTCCTAAAATTTTATGTAAAGTCAGCACAATCAGATAATGGGTGATGGGTAATTGTTTTTCCGTGACCAATTACTCCGCACCAATTACCTTTTTCCCGTTCCCGAATCCAACGTCTAAAATCTAATATTGATTAGCGACGCTCATCTATTTGTACTCTGGTGATGAGGTCACGGGGAATTTCCACAACACGACCTTTCTGGTTAAGGTAAACAGTAGTCTCATCTCGACGCATCAATGAACCTATCCACTCTGGCTTTTGTTCGTAGGGTGGGGAAGTGGAAATTACTACAGGAAATCCTTTGAAGGAAATAAATTCCCTGTCTGTTACTAATTGTCTGGAAATACCAGGACTAGATACTTCCAATATATAAGCGTCTGGTATGATCTCTGTCGCATCTAATGACGCTTCTAAGGCACGGCTCATCCTTTCACAATCATCCAGACCAATATCCTGTAGAGGATTAAATATATCTACCCGTAGGATTGGAGGATTTTGATTTGTATGAAAAACTACATTAACAATTTCCAATCCTAATTCTGTTGCTACTGGTGTCGCCAAATCAATAATTTGTGGTATTAAAGGATGAGTCATGAGAGAATTCAATAAAAAAAGTGGGCTTCAACCCACTTCCTGCGATAGGGATATCTTCCAAGAAGTCTTGTGACGCACTCCATGAGTTCGCCCCTAACATGAGTGTAGCCTATTTCTTTAATTAATAAAGATGGTCTCTCAAAAATTCGGGAACAGGGAATAGGAAATAGGGTAGTTAACTAGTTAATTATTTGCTAACTTTCGCCCACTAATGCTATACTTCTTTTATGGCATACATACCACTCCCAAAAGCGGTCGAATTTCTGGGATTGCATCCAAACACCTTGAGGAGATATGCAGATGAAG
>LJOT01000807.1 GCA_001672075.1 Anabaena sp. CRKS33 | reverse complement strand
ACGCGGATCGGGGCGACGATGATGACGCCCCGTAAAAATCGGGTGTTGATGAGGTGCGCGATGGTGGTGAGCGTGATGATGGTCTTGCCCAGCCCCATGTCCAGCCACATCATCGAGTTGGCATGGGTGGACTGGAAATTGACCGCCTTCTTCTGGTAGTCGTGGAGGAGGTTGGGGGTCAGCATGACGCAAGCATCTCGTCAATCATGCGCAGCCCGTCGTCCACGTTGTCGATGACGAACACCGGCACGTTATACGCCCGCAGCCGCTTGTGCTCGCGCTCTTGGGCCGGTGTGGGCTTCTGACCTCTGCGCTTGAACTCGCAAAAGAACATGCGGCCGCCTGGCAGGATGTCACCGGAAAACATGCGCCCGCCTGGCAAGATGAACAGCCGATCAGGCACCGCAGCGTGCGCTGGCGATGTGAACTTGTAGGCCAGCAACCCGCGCTCACGAGCGTAGCCGCAGACCTTCGCTTCGATGTTCTTCTCAAGCATCTCGTTTCTCCTGTTCCACGATCAGTTTCCGGTATGCGTCAATGGCGACGCGCAGTTCTTCCTT
>LJOT01000806.1 GCA_001672075.1 Anabaena sp. CRKS33 | reverse complement strand
TGGGATGCTTTTGATGAATGTATCACCGATTTAACATGGTGTCCGGCTCAAAGATATGTCATATTATATGATCATGCTGATATCTTTGCTCAAGCAGAACCGACACAGTACCAAATAGCATTGGATATTTTAAATTCAGCCAAAGAATACTGGGAAGCTAATCATATTCCTCTCAAGTTTTTAGTTATTAACAAATAGGTAAAGTTACTTTTTCACTATTTGGAGATTTTTTGTTGTGGTTGTCAGAATCAGGATAACCAGGATTTAAGGATGTACAGGATTGTTATTTGTAGATTTTCTGTGAATAGTTAATGATGATAATTTATGATTTGGAGGAAAGTATATTCTTGATTCTGGATAAGAGTTGTCTGAATCAGGATAACCAGGATTTTAGGATGTACAGGATTGTTATTTGTAGGTTTTCTGTGAATAGTTAATGATGATAATTTATGATTTAAAGGAAAATATATTCTTGATTCTGGATAAGAGTTGTCTGAATCAGGATAACCAGGATTTTAGGATGTACAGGATTGTTATTTGTAGGTTTTCTGTGAATAGTT
>LJOT01000805.1 GCA_001672075.1 Anabaena sp. CRKS33 | reverse complement strand
ATGATTGATGGAGAGCCATCAATCATATACTTATGGTTTTCCCATGAGTCGTCGTCGACTAGATAAGTTGTCCAGCTGCTTGGCACAGAGACAACGGTCTTGTGCTTCTTACTCATCCTCGTATTCCTCCTCGCTCAAAATCATCTCCTCGATGGCCCCTGTCTGAAGGGTCATGTGGCAGATGAACTGGGCGAGTTCACCGTGGCGGTTCTTCTCGACGCTGACGTTCAGCGCAGGGCTCTGTCGCTTCCGGTCACGCCGAAGCATCAGCGCGACATCTGCGTTGTCACGGATTGCTCCGTGGCCCTTGAAGGAGTAGAAGTTTCCAGCCCCACCCTCAGCATTGTCCTGCTGAGCGAATGCGTTCGAGACCTGCGAAAAAGCGACGACCGCACACTGGAGGTCTTTCGCAATGCTCTGGCATTCGATAGCCACCTCGCGTGCATCCTTCACCTCATCGTTAGCGTGTCCACGGATGGACTGAATA
>LJOT01000804.1 GCA_001672075.1 Anabaena sp. CRKS33 | reverse complement strand
GCTTTTATGATTTCCTTGTTGAATACTTCTCCAATTACTTATTAAACTCGTCCAAACCTGCTTGTGGCATTTAAAAAAATCAAAAAAGTTGTCAGAAAACCCATTTTCATATTGTCTAATAAAATAGTTATCCATTAATTGTAAATCATATTTAACATCGCTAATAAACTCTTTCTGAGCATAAACCCAAGCACTACCATCTGTGGTTAATAACCAATATACACAATCTACTGATATTTGCTTATTCAATAAATTTACTAGTAGATAGTTAATCCCTTTTCTTAGTTGTTCTTGAGGAAATAAAGGCCGAATATCTTTTTGCAATTCTAAAGATATAGTTTGATGCTGGTCAGGTTTCTTACCACCTTGAATATTCAACCATACTAAAAACTCCTGTAATGTTTCTGGAATTACTATTGCTCTTAGGGTTATTAACCGCACCATTTGGGGACTATATATCTTTTGTTTGATGGCAATTTCAGCACCTTCTTTATTAAATAGATTTTGCCAATCTTCAGCAGTGACATTCTCATTTTCTAACCCTGCTATAATTACCCCCAC
>LJOT01000165.1 GCA_001672075.1 Anabaena sp. CRKS33 | reverse complement strand
CAATTAGACATTGAATTTACACCTACACCCGCAGAAACTAACCAGATAGTACGCGAAAGTTATCAAATTCGGCGGAATTTATTAATCAGATTTAATAAAGATACTCTAGATCAATCAGCAGACTTAACAAGAATTTTACAAAAACTCTTTCCCAATATGATAACAACACAAACTTTATCAGGAAATCATACCACACCTTTAGGACAAGATATTAAATGGCAACCTGGAACTTCTTTCAGTCCTTTTGATGCTTTAGGACAATGGTTAAAACAAGAAGTTTATCGAGATCTAAATCAACTAAAAGAAGTTATGCTATTTTGGTTAAATCCCCTTTCATGATTCTCATTCAATACCTTCAGCTTGTCAAAGCCATTGATTGGGTTTTACCCCCCTCAAACCCAGCTACAAAAAAGCAAAGTTATTGTAATTGATATTTATTCAAATTGTGATTATATCCCAGGTTATTTGCATATAAATTACATCAAATGTAGGGAAAGTGTAGGGAAAGATTTAAGACTCCTACTCTTTGTACCTCTGCGGGAGACAAATCAAACATATAATTTTAATTATATTCAGTAATATCCAATGTTTGAAATATTAGTAATTGATGATGATCGCTCTGTACAAATATTTCTGAAAAGAATTTTAGAAAAACAAGGTTATGAAGTGATTACTGCTAGTACGGGAGAAGAAGGAATTTTAAAAACCTTAAATTCACCTCCAGCCCTAATTATATGTGATTGGATTATGCCCGGATTGAGTGGTTTAGAAGTGTGCGATCGCGTTAAAAAAGATCCTAGATTATCTACCACATTTTTTATTTTATTAACATCTTTAGATTCAGTCGCTAATCGAGTCAAGGGATTAGATGCTGGTGCTGATGATTTCATCACCAAACCTATTGAACAAAATGAACTACAAGCAAGGGTCAGAGCCGGTTTACGTCTACATCAATTAAGTCAGGATTTACATACCCAAAAGCTACTTTTAGAAACAGAATTAGCCGAGGCTACAGAATATGTAAAATCCCTTTTACCTCTACCTCTAAATAACCCTTTGAAGATCAAGTTCAAATTTTTGCCATCGCGGCAACTTGGTGGGGATTGTTTTGACTATAATTGGCTTGATGCTGATTGTTTAGCCATCTATTTATTAGATGCTGCTGGCCATGGACTCAAAGCAACTTTACCCTCTATTTCTGTATTAAATCTATTACGTTCCCGCGCTCTCAAGGATTTAAATTACTATCAACCTAGCCAGGTTTTAGCAGCTTTAAACAATACCTTTCAAATGAATTATCAAAATGATAAGTATTTGACGATGTGGTATGGAGTTTATAATCGAGTTAGTCGTCAGTTAACATACTCTAGTGCTGGACATCCACCAGCAATTATTGTTTCTGGGAACTCCCCTATTAACACAGAAGTAAAAAGATTAAAAACTCCGGGAATGCCAGTGGGGATGTTTCCTGAAGCTAAGTATGTTGATGCTTCTTGTTATATCGAAAAATCTAGCATCCTTTATATTTTTAGTGATGGTGCTTATGAAATTACTCAAGCAAATGGTACTCTTTGGAGTTTAGAAGGTTTAATTCAGATTTTCATTAGCTTACAGTATTCTGTTGAGAACCAACTTGATTATATACTGGATTATCTAATTAGCTTAAACTCCAAAGAGACATTTGATGATGATTTATCTATTCTTCAAGTCAAATTTGATTAATTAACTGGCAGATACTAAAAGATTTTCAAATGCTTCTTGACTAGGAACAATTGTAAATTTACTATCCATACCAGTTAATTCAAATAGCATCTTGACTTGCTCATTAGCAGAACAAATAACCATCTTGATCCCAGACTCCTGTAAGGTTTTAAATGTTGAAACTAAAGTACCTAAACCAAAACTATCCATAAAGGTGACACTATGACAATCAATCAACACAATTTTGATGCCACTAGCGATCACTTCTTTGATATTTTTCTGAAATTCCGATGAGGTACTAGCATTAAAGTTACCGCTGATTACAACCACTTTCACCTGCTGATTCATAATATCCTAATCTTGATTTAATTTAAGAATGTTCTGATTGTGATGTTGTTATTATATACTAAATATTAGATATTATCAAAAATATTTAGTAAACAAAAACATTAAGTGTTCTTTAATTAAGAATACATGAAAATTTCTAAAATACAAAACAAGAAACTTCAATATTTTCTGATCTATTTATTAACAGAAAATAAACTTTATATCGGACTTACCCTAGCTCGATATAGCAACTGATCATATTGCATATAGCCTGTATAACGTACCTTAACGATCTCTCCTGGTTGTGCTGTTCCCTCCAGTAGTTGATGCAATTGCGGATTATAGGGGATTTGATCACCCACAGAAGCGATCGCCCTCACACCCCAAGTCTGTAATAATGCTTCTAAAGGCTTATCCACCAACGGTAATATTTTTACCGCTGCTAACTGGTGATCCTCCCTAGCTCTATAAGCCGCTGTTGGCCATTGTAGCAGCAGAGATTCTAATATTTGTAAACTTGACCGCTGAAATTCCT
Organism: Anabaena sp. CRKS33; assembly: GCA_001672075.1. Classification (GTDB taxonomy): domain Bacteria; phylum Cyanobacteriota; class Cyanobacteriia; order Cyanobacteriales; family Nostocaceae; genus Dolichospermum. Next base: position 6,865 of record LJOT01000165.1, on the reverse strand, counting down.
GTTGTAATAATTCCCTTTGTTGTAACATTAACAACGATATTCTTTTATGCTCATTTTGTAATTCTGTTATTTGTTGTAATAAGTCTATATTATAATCTTCAGGCTGAGTTTTTGCTGTTTTCAATGAAAAACCCTGGACACCAAAATTTTCTGCCAATTCACCCCCAGATATTTGCAGAACCTGTGATAATTTGAGTAATACCTCCACTCGCATCTGCCGAATTTTTCCCCTCCGTAACTGCAAAATTTGCCACTGGGAAACACCAGCAGCTAGACTCAAGGATTTAAAACTGGCAAAACCGACCTTTTGCATTAAATTTTGCAAATTCTGGGTGAAGTCAGCTGGGGACATGGATGACAGGGGATAAGGCACTAATAGCTATTATAACCTTTATATGACTTTATTTTTCCGGTCAACTTCTGAGCATCCGATAGCATAATGGATAATTAGAATTAGTCTTCATGAAAATATTTTTTTGGCGTTCTTCCTACAGATTAATCACAACCCTGTGTTTATTGGGATTGACTGCTGCATCAGAACCAGTCAGCAAGAATCAGGGTGTAGAATTACAAATTGGCATTGTGCAGCGATTTGGGGCTAAACCCACCGATAAATTAGAATTAGCCCCCACAAAAGGCGATCGCTTAACATTAAAATTTGTGGTTGATAATCAGCAGCAAACCTTAACTACCGACCAACCCATCCAGTTAACAACAGTCATGAGAACCTTGATCCAACGGGAGATTAAGGAAGTATTAGTTTTGGGTGACTTCCGTACCTTTGAAACAGCGGAAGATAGTGCCAACTACTGGCGCTCTCGTGGTATAAAAGTGGAAATAGCCCAGCCAGAACGCTGGCAAGTATGGGCAAAACGGGATGTTTACAGCACTCCCTTAATTCGCCGTTTACTATTACAAAGTATAAAAAAATCTGGTGATCAAAATCCTTATTTAGCAACAAATATTCGTCAACAAGTACCAAAAATTACATGGAAAGTTAATGGTAAAAACTACAGTCCAAATTATCTAGAAGTAAGTACAGGTAAAGACATAATTAAGGTCAAGACAGGTGATCAAGCTGAAACAAACCCCCAAAAAAACTTGAACTATGGGGGAAGAATGACCTTACAGCCTAACGCTTACGGAAATTATACCTTAGTAAATACAGTACCATTAGAAACCTATATCCGTGGAGTTTTACCCCATGAAATTGGTACAAACGCGCCAAAAGCAGCCCTAGAAGCACAAGCGATTATTGCTCGCACCTATGCCTTACGCAATGTCCGCAGATTTGCAGTAGATAATTATCAGTTATGTGCTGATACTCACTGTCAAGTTTATCAAGGACTCAGCGGAGTCGCCAAAAATACAGATCAGGCCATTGCCTCTACTAGAGGTCAGGTACTCACTTATAATAATGAAATAGTTGATGCTTTGTATTCTTCCACTACAGGTGGTGTAACTGCTAACTTTAGCGATATTTGGAATGGTGAAGACCGTCCGTATTTAAAACCAGTTATAGACGCTGCTAATAGTAATATTTGGAACTTGTCCCATCAGAATTTAGCAGATGATCAAAATTTCCAGAAATTTATCGCTCTTCAAGACGGATTTAATGAAAGTACATGGGATGTATTCCGTTGGCGCCGAGAAACTGATATCAATACAATTACCAAAGACTTGCAAAAATTTCTACAGGCTAAAAAAAGCCCTGATAGCAAATTCCAAACAATTCAGGCCATGTCTATCGTTCAACGTAGTCCCAGTGGCAGAATTTTAAAATTAGCCGTGAAAACAGATATCGGTATTTTTACTTTACAAAAAGATGAAGTTCGCAGTGCTTTTGCAGCACCCATTAGCACGCTTTTTTATATTCAACCTCTTAACAAAGGACAAAGGAATATTTGGGGATATGCTTTTATCGGTGGTGGCTTAGGACATGGCGTGGGTTTGAGTCAAACAGGCGCTCAGAATTTAGCCAAGTTAGGTTGGTCTAGCGCCAAGATTCTAGAATTTTATTATCCTGGCACTAAAATTAAGGGCAATAAGTAATTGGGGAATTGGTATAAATCTGACTCAGTAGACCATCCCCAATCCCCGGACTCAATTCTTGTTGGTAATGGCGGGATAGCTAAAGCTTAGTAGATATCTTCTTCTTTATGGGTTTCGATAGTGACATCAGAAGTAGGTTTAGCAACACAAGTCAGAACATATCCAGCTTCGATTTGATCATCATCTAAGAAAGACTGATCAGATTGGTCAACAGTACCGGAAACAATTTTACCCGCACAGGTTGAACAAGCACCAGCGCGACAGGAGTAGGGTAAATCTAATCCTTTTTCTTCAGCAATATCTAGAATATATTCATCATCGGGAACTTCAAGAATTGTGTTTAAACCTTCGGCTTGATTGATAAGTGTCACTTTGTAAGTAGCCATTTAATTATCCTCTCTTGTGAAATCGGCAGTATAAGTTATTTTGATGCAAGTAATAGAGCTATTCTGATAGAATTAGCCGCTAGTTTAAATTTGCTTCAATTCTGATACTAAGGGAAAAGTTAAAATTTATGACGGAAAATCAACCCCGATTAGAAATGAAATTTATTTACCTATAACTAATAAGTTTTTATTATATAAAGTCCTGAACTGGATAGATGTCAAATTGCATCTTGGCGAGTATGACCGACTATATTTGTGAATGAAGTTACTCGTACAGGTAACAGCTTACTAAAATTAAAAGTAATAGGTAATGGGGGATTGGTATAAATCTGACTTAGTAGCCCATCCCCAATCCCCGGACTGAATTATTATTGCAAATAGCTGATAGCTATAGCCTAGTAAAGGTCTTCTTCTCTGTGGGTTTCGATAGTAACATCAGAAGCAGGATAAGCAACACAAGTCAGAACATATCCAGCTTCGATTTGATCATCATCTAAGAAAGACTGATCAGATTGGTCAACAGTACCGGATGTGATTTTACCCGCACAGGTTGAACAAGCACCAGCGCGACAGGAGTAGGGTAAATCTAGACCAGCTTCTTCCGCTGCATCTAGAATATAGGTGTCGTCATCAACGTCAATAGTTTTGTTTAAACCTTCGGCTTCGTTGATAAGTGTCACTTTGTAAGTAGCCATTTAATTATCCTCTCTTGTGAAATCGGCTCTATAAGTTATTTTGATGCAAATGATCAGGCTGTTCTGATAGAATTAGCCGCTGGTTTGAATTTGCTTCAATTCTGATACTAAAGGAAAAGTTAAAATTTATGACGGAAAATCAACCCCGATTAGAAATGAAATTTATTTACAGAAGACTAATAAGTTTTTGTTATATAAAGTCCTGACCTGGATAGATGTCAACCTGGACTTGAGGAGTCAGGAAATGGAAATATTTATGGTACTTATAAAGTCAGACATTTCCTGATGCTGACCTGTTGATAAAATACTCATGGCATTAAACCCCAACATTGAAAACTGGTGATAAATCATGTATAATCATAGGCCACCTTTATCCACAAATAGTCTGCGGGTGGGTTTAGTCGGTACCGGCTATGCTGCTAAACTTAGGGCTGAGGCATTGCGACAAGATCCGCGCAGTGATTTAATAGCTATAGCTGGTAATCCTCAAAGAACAGCCATTTTAGCCCAAGAATACGCAATTGAGGCGATTAATTCTTGGCAACAGTTAGTAGAACGGGAAGACTTAGATTTGGTGGTTCTATGCAATATTAATCAAGATCATGGCAAAATTGCCCGCGCTGCTTTGGAAAAGGGTAAGCACGTAATTGTTGAATATCCCCTGGCTGTAGATGTCAAGGAAGCAGAAGAACTAATTATTTTAGCAAAAACAGTCAATAAGCTATTGCACGTCGAACACATTGAATTATTGGGGAATTGGCATCAAACGTTAAAACAACACTTATCTCAACTGGGTAATTTGTTTTATGTTACCTATAGTACCCTGAATCCCCAACATCCAGCGCCGCGCAAATGGACTTATAATCATGAAATGTTTGGTTTTCCCTTAATTGGGGCTTTATCTCGATTAAATCGTCTGATTGATTTGTTTGGTGAAGTTTTTACTGTTAACTGTCATCAACGATATTGGCAAATTGAACCAGATTATTACCAAACCTGTTTCTGTTCAGCCCAGTTGTGCTTTGACAGTGGTTTATTGGCACAGGTAATTTATGGCAAGGGTGAAACTTTATGGCAATCAGAACGTAAATTAGAGGTTCATGGTGAAAATGGGGGGATAATTCTCAATGGTGATACAGCAATGTTAATATTAGGCCAAGAAACAAAGTCAATTGAAGTGGGTGCGCGTCGGGGTTTATTTGCCAAAGATACGACTATGGTATTAGACTATTTATTTGATGGTAGTCCTTTATATATCACTCCAGAGCAAAGCTTGTATGCTCTCAAGGTAGCAGATGCTACTTATACAGCAGCCACGACTGGGTTAACTGTATTTTTAAAAGAGTAAATTAAAATTTGATGAAAACAGAAACTATAGTCATTTTATCCCACCGGGAAATAGAAAAAATGCGTCGCGCTGGCCGCTTGGCTGCTAAATTGTTACAACATCTAGAACCTTTGGTGAAACCAGGAATAAGTACCTTACAATTGAATGATGAAGCGGAAAGGTGGACGCAAAAGCACGGAGCAAAAAGCGCTCCCTTAGGTTATAAAGGTTATCCTAAGTCAATTTGTACTAGTGTAAATGAAGTAATTTGTCACGGTATTCCCAATGCTAAACAAATTCTCAAAGATGGGGACATTATTAATATAGATGTGACACCCATTCTGGACGGTTATCATGGTGATACATCAAAAACATTTCTGGTTGGTAGTCCTTCCCCACAAGCTCAAAAATTGGTAGAAGTGACACACAAGTGTCTGGAATTGGGAATTGCAGAGGTGAAACCAGGGGCGAAAATTGGGGATATTGGGGCGGCTATTCAAGAATATGCTGAGTCTTTCGGCTTTTCCGTAGTGCGGGATTTTGTCGGCCATGGAATTAGTAATGTTTTCCATACAGCACCCGATATTCCTCATTATGGCATTAGGGGTAGAGGTAAAAAACTTAGACCCGGTATGGTGTTTACTATTGAACCGATGATTAATGAAGGAACTTATGAGCCGGAAATGCTTAGTGACGGTTGGACTGCGGTAACAAAGGACCGCTTGCTTTCTGCCCAATTTGAGCATACCATTGCTGTGACGGAATCTGGAGTAGAAATTCTGACTTTACCAGAAAATTTATAATTTTTTTCATGCAGAGCCGCAGAGCCGCAGAGAGAGGAGTTTGAGCAATTTTTTGGTTTTTATACGTCAATTTACCAAGTCCTCTTGTTTTTGTTAACGGATTTTGACTGTAATTTGATAGGTTTTGATGGGGGGAATATTTTTTTCCCAGATCCGTGAATATTGGAGTTTTAGCTGGGTTGAACCGGATTTTTGGGCTAAAAACCGAAAAACTTGATTTTCAGGTGATCCTACTAATTTGACTTGGGATTCTCCTGCTGCTGTTGGTAATGGTTCAAATACTGAATCTCCTAAGGGTTTGAGTTTTTGAGGATCATTTTTAATGATTTGCCAATTATAACCTGTTGATGGATTGGCTGATAATTTAATCATCAAAATTTTGCCTTTTTGTAGGTTGATTTGTTTGTGATTGTTGCTATCGTTGATGGTTATTTCTGATTTAGATGGCGGATTTTTGGCTGTGGCGCTAAGTTGGGAAATAATCCCCAAGGTAGTTAATAAAGAAAGAATTAAAAAAACTCGTTTAGTTAAAGTCATGATTTCAACCTATTAATTCTTAATTATCAATTATCAATTTCCTCTTATCTACCCAATTTATTGGGAATTCCTTCACAACCTCCCGGAATGGTATTTCTGGTTTTTTCTCCACACCAAGCACAACAGTAGTAATGAGTAGCTGGGGACATTCTTTGTGCATTAGTGAAGTCAGCATTTTCAATAACTGCACCGGTGTGTTCCCCGGTTTCGTAGTTGGGTGGTTGAGTGCGACTGCGGGGAGATGCTTGTTCTGCTAAACCATAAAATAGACGAACTCCGTTTAAATCGGTATTACTGAGATTGGCTTCATATAGTATTGTTCGGGAAAGGTTAGCTTTTACTAAGTCACAATTACTAAGATTAGCACGGACGAGATTGGCTTCACTTAAATCTGTCCACCGTAAATCATTATCAGCTAGATCAGCACCTGCTAACATTACACCTAAATCTATGACGCGCACTCCTTCCAAACGATCTTCAGCATAACCACCACTACCATCTAGTATAGCTCTTCCTAAACGGCGATCGCGTTGTAGGGGAGTAAGTAATTTAGAACGGGAGAGAAATCGCAGAATTTTGGCTTTACCACTACCATCTATACTACTGAATATAGCAGCAGTACGTCCTTCAGCGATCGCTCTTTCTTGCGGCCAGTCTTCTAATAATCCTTCTTCGTCTAATATTAGGTCAGAAACTCCTTGAAAGTAGGAGTCTATGGTTTGTTGTTGAGTAATGACGTTTTGCTGTACAGTTAATAGGTTTTGTTGAATAGTTAGGTCTTTAGAAATTACATATTGTCGCCATGCTACATAAACGGCGATAATGGCAATGGCAATTTGTCCCAAAGCCCCAAACCATTCTGCTAAAGTACCAGAAGCTTCCCAATTAATTCTCTTTCCCCAAAGTAGTAAACTATGACCCAAATTAGTAAATCTGAATAAGCCAATTATTGCTACTATTAATCCTATCAAACCAACAAATACTTTTCTATCTTCAGGTGCAAACCATTGTTGAATGATATCTTGCCACCAAGGGTAAAGTATCAACACTGATAACAGCAAAGTT
>LJOT01000803.1 GCA_001672075.1 Anabaena sp. CRKS33 | reverse complement strand
TATACTGAAAACAGGTCGAATTAGTAATAAAAAAATGATTGTTTTTGAATTTAAAGCCAAAGGCACAAAGCAGCAATATCAAAAAATTGATGAAGCTATACGGATAACCCAATTCATCCGTAATAAGTGCTTGCGCTTTTGGATGGACAATCAAAATGTTAAATATTACGACCTGAATAAACACACTGCGGTCTTAGCTAATGAATTTGATTTTGCTGATAAATTAAACTCAATGGCTAGACAAGCAGCAGCAGAAAGAACTGCCTTTGCAATTAAAAGATTCTTTGATAATTGTAAGGCAGTGGATTTTGGATTTACGATTTTGGATTTTGGATTGACTCCACCCTCAAGTGTGGAGCTTGGGGATTTTAGATTAGCAATTTTGGATTAGTTCCGCCCTAAAATTGTAGGGGTCAACGGCCGTACGGGTCAACGGCCGTTGACCCCTACTTGTACCGAAAATTCCCAATCTAAAATCTAAAATCTAAAATCTAAAATTTCTTGGTCATTGTTTACTCAATGGTTAGAATATTTTGGTAAAGTCTATGGTCGTGTAATTGTA
>LJOT01000802.1 GCA_001672075.1 Anabaena sp. CRKS33 | reverse complement strand
TAATGACCTCCAACCTACCATTAACCTCAGTGCTAACCAGACCATTGTTGAAGGTAACACCAATCCTCAAAATGTCAGCTATACTGTTACTCTCTCCAATGCCAGCACTCAAGCCATTACCGTTCAATATGCCACTGCTAACGGTACAGCCATAGCAGGATCAGACTATACCAGCGCCAGCGGAACTCTCACCTTTAACCCAGGAATTATCACTCAAGTCATCAATATTCCCATTCTCAATGATTCCCTGAATGAAGCTAATGAAACCTTTACTCTCAACTTGACTAGCGCCACCAATGCTACCCTTGGCACAGCAAAAACGGCTACCACAACTATCACTGATACCCTTAGTGCTTCTGTGACTACTACTCTGCCCGGTGGTGTGGAAAACTTGACTTTAACAGGAACAGCGGCTATCAACGGTACAGGTAATGCCAATAATAACGTTCTCAGAGGTAATAGCGCCAACAATACTCTTACAGGTCTTGATGGCAATGATACCTATCGTTTCCTAGCAAATACAGCTTTGGGAACGGACACAATTACGGAAACGACCACAGGG
>LJOT01000164.1 GCA_001672075.1 Anabaena sp. CRKS33 | reverse complement strand
AAAAAATTAAGAGGTTTATTAAAAGATAAATCACCTGATAGAAACTTGGTAGATGAACTCATCCAGGAACGCAGACAGGAGTATTTAAGTGAATAAATCACAGCTTACCGATCAGTTTGTCATACTCTGTGTGTGTTCCAATCCAAAACCAAGAAATACCGTTTTCGACTTCAACACCCAAAGCACGATAATTTAAACCTGCTCGAACTGACCAATATTTGTTACCTAGCTTTTTAAAATGTAACGATGGATGAGATTTATCAGCCTTGAGCAACTCATAGCATTGATCAGCCGTTTGCTGTACACTTTCAGGGAGGGCATTATAATATTTCCAGAATCGTTGTGTTGTATAGTGCATCAGATTTCGCGGCTATGCCCTGCTTGAAACTCAGCGATCGCTTCTGCTGCTAATGCTTCCAACTTACCATCTGCAATATCACGTTCTATCTGCTCATCCCAAAGTTCATAATCTAGGTTTAAAAACCATTGTCTCAGTTTCTCAAAATCATGAGATGGAAGTGAGAGAATTGCAGTTTCAATTTGTTCAAGCTGTGACATAAATAGTTTTTACCTCTTTATTCTTGAGAAAATTATAGCTTTATTTTGTCCTAGAGTTCTGAATTGATTCAGTGATAGCATACAGCGCGACCTAGGAATCGCTTTATCCAGGGTGTTTTCTATATGGCGGAGTTTACGGCGGTCTGTCAGGTTTTCCCAAGAGCAAGTTTGAGAGCTTTGTTTGCGCTTCGGTTTGGTCAGTGTTTTGGTAGCCATTATGTACTCAACTCTGATTGCCTTAGAATTAAGCTAACAAGGCTTTGTATAAGTTGACATAGACCTAATGGCTATTTATTGTCCATCTGGCTATTCATGTCAGTTGCTAGTTGAGCGATAGGTTAAATCGCTACCATTACACAGAGTAAATGCGTATATAAATCTTCATAGGTATTTTCTGCGAAGTGCTTTGCTATTGCTACGCCCATCAAAGGAATCGCTATTTGAAGTCTCCACGATGCCTTAGTGATAATTGCAACCAAAATTTATAAGAGTATAATTGTTCAAAAAACCTTATTTTGCCATTTTGTCCACCATTGGTTATAAATTTCAGATTTACATAATATACAAATTAAGCGTAAATCGTGTTAAAAATATCCTATAGCTTGTATAGTTTGCCAAAAAGCTCTGTTTTCCCAATTAGAGCAGTAATATTTACTACTTTCATTGTCTTATGTAAATATGAATAGTCCACTAGATATAACTCTTAAACGCTATGAAGTATCACTTAAAAGCCTAGATAAAGTTGATTTTGATATTGAACAAGTTTTGACAGTTTTTAATGCGCGGGATGCAGTGCAGCAAGCTTTAAAGGATGAAAAAAGCATCCCCAATAGCAGATTGCAAAAGGTAATCGAATTAGATGAGCATCTCAGGAATAACGCTGAACGCATTACCAGAGCCATTAACGGCAAAACAGCAGACAAATTACAATCTTGGCGTGAGAGTATCCAACCTAGTGCAGAGGCGTGGTGGTGGAAATTGGATGCTATTGCACCGCACCCTTGGGATATTTGGGATTGGTTGTGGATCAGTTTGAGTATTGCTGGTTGGACTGCTAATATAAGTTTGTTAGTAAATATTGCTACTCGCTTTTTAGTCGGTGGAGTCGGCTTATTAGGAGCAGCAGCAGTTACTTTACCAAGTATTCTGGCCTTGTTACAAGCTGGAAGCCAATTTACTAAATCTGGTCAAGAAGGATTTGATAAATTACTAGATAAGAAAATTCCTAAACAATACCACCAAGAAGCAAAGTTAGTTTCTACTTTGATGATGTCAGGCTCACTGGTTATTTTTTGGTTTGCTTTACCATCTATTTCTGATATGTATAACCACAATGGATTAAAGAATTACGATGAAAAAAATTTAGGGACAGCAGAACAGGATTATCTTAGAGCTATTTCCCTGAATGCAGATAATGTAGATGCTCATTACAATTTGGGTAATCTTTATGAAGAGTGGCAGGATTTGGAGAAAGCTAAGAAAGAATATCAACTTGCTCTTTCAGGGGATTTACCAGAAGCTTATAACAACCTAGCGCGGTTGTATATCCGAGAGAAAAAATATCCAGAAGCAGCTTCACTATTAAAAAAAGGTTTGGTGTTAGCTCAGAAGGAAAATAGCACCCCAGAAATTAAATATAATTTGTTTAAGAATTTAGGATGGGTACGGTTAGAACAAGGTAGAAATGAAGAAGCACAACACAATCTGCAAGCAGCAACAGGTATTACTAAAAACCGAGAAGCCGTAAAATATATTAGAAATCCTAGTGCTGCATATTGTTTGTTGGCACAAGTTTTAGAAAGGCAAAAACAAACAGCGCTTGAACAGTGGCAACAATGCGCTCAACTTGGTTCAACATTAAATCCTGATGAGGATAATTGGTTACATATAGCACATAAAAAAATCCACAATAAAACAAAATGATACAAAAATTTTGGAAATCAAAAACCATTTCTAGAACTATAATCGCCGTAATTTTGACAACACTGACCACACCTAGCATTGCACAAGAAGCAGGACTGATTTTTATTTCTGAAGTTAAAGGAAATGTGAAACTCAAGCAACCAAATTGGAAAAGCTATCAGACAGTATATGGTGGTGAGTTACTGAATACCTCTGATAAGTTGCGTTTGGTAAAAGGTGAATCTGTAAAAGTTATTTGCGACAATTTGCAAGTTTGGAATCTCAATTCTCAAGGTGAATTTGAGGTGGCTAAAGGTTGTCGTTCATCAACTAGAGCGGTTCTGACAAGACCAGATAGCAAAACAAGCCCTACTCGTGCAGGAAATGACCCAACAATTCCTTATCTTATTAGTCCCCGCAACAGTGCTATTTTGACTCGTCAGCCTATCTTACGCTGGCATCCTTTACCGGGTGCGACTAGCTATCAAGTAAAGGTGTCAGGTCCAGATGTTGAGTGGACTACTAAAGTTAGTCAGCCAGAAGTTGTTTATTCTGGCAATCAACCTCTAAAACCAGGGTTACGTTATCGGGTAATTGTGATTGCGAGTAATGGTGCATCTACTGAAGGTAAGGATAATGCGGGTTTCACTTTACTCAGCAATGCAGATACTCAACGGGTAAAAACTGAGATGGCCAAGTTACAGCAACAACCGTTAAGTAATGAATCAAAAACCTTAGTTTTGGCACATTTGTACAGAAGTAATAATTTGAATGCTGATGCTATTGAATTATTAGAAGGATTAGTTAAACAACGCAATAAAAGAACAGCAGTTTATCAACTTTTAGGAAGTATTTATCAGCAAATTGGTTTAACTGAGTTAGCGAGGGAGCAGCCTTTATACCTTCGGGTGATTGGCGGCCAATGGGGCGTTAGCTTGAAAAATGGGCGTTCTGTCATCGCCTATTTTATCCATTCCACAAAATTGCCACTCACATTTCTCTTTCCCTGTACTAGGCGGAAATTCTCTCAACCAAAACCTGATTCATAATTTGCTGTTTTAACGAATCCGCCGCAACTGAAGCAATCATTTCCCAATCTTTTTCTGTCAACATTACCCCAAGCAATTCGCGTAACACCTGATGATTAGAAATAAACTCCTCACCAAAAAGTTCATCTCTCTGCAACACAGCTTGAATATGTTCTTTAACAGTAGATGTAGGTAGCCTGAATCTTTCCAGCAACTTCTCCCTGGCGATAGCAGACGCTATAGAAGTCGCAGTTCCTAAATTCCAATCTTTAAGCAACAAACGCACTTCTCGATTCAAAGAAATCCGCAAAGTTTTTAAACGATAAAACAATTCGGGATTAAGTAACAGTGGACTAAAACCAGAAGCCCAATTTAAACCAGCACCAATATTACCCCCTACTTCTTCCTCAGCTTGGATGCTTTTTCTCAACCATTCTTCGTTAAGTAATAAATCCATCGGGTTTGCTAATTCTTGGTTAGAGATGAACGGAATATAATTAGATTCTTGCTGACTCATTACTTACCCTCACTGCTTTTGTTATAAGAACGCCATACACCGTACTCAAAATAAACCAAATCATCGTAATCTTCATCCTGACCTAAAGCATTCCTTAATCTCATCAACTAACCGACTCTTGGGCTTCCCGATACAATCTTTTAGCAATCCGAAATAATTCCTGGCCTGTGTGTAAATAACGTTCGTCATAGCTTAATGGGAAATAAGCTAACTCTTCAATTCCCTCCCCTATTTGACTCATACAGTAGTAAATGTGTGCTGCTGCTGCTGCAAAATTAACAGGATTTGGTAAAGAACGAAACCTGATTTGAGCGTCTTTTAAGTCTTCTCTACAGGATTCTAAATAATCTTGAAATTCGTCTAAAAGAGCATCATCAAAAGGATCTGCGGCTAATTCCTCAATTTGTTCTTTTAAAGAATTGAGAATTGTTCCAAGTATCCGATTTACAGGTTTATAAACTAGTTTTAACCATTCTTCAATGTTCTCATCAACATCTTTTCTAACTTTTCTAGTCGCTTTATAATGCTCTTGGGCAGATTCTGAGCGTTTTTGGCGATTATAATGGGAATTTTTCTGACTATAGCGCAGTTCTTGATCATAATTAAGACGACTTTTGCTGTCACTTAAAACTTCATAAGCAGCATTGACACGAATAATTCCTTCATTATCTGTTATTTCTTGATTAATATCAGGATGGAAAATTTTGACCAAGCGGCGATAGGCTTGTTTGATCTCCGCTTGACTGGCATTATTACTGACTTTTAAGGTATCGTAATGGTTAAAATCGGACATGAATCCAATAGATTGTTAATTGACATTAGTTACTGTTTTCTAGATCTTGGAATAAAGGTGTACTTAAGTATCTCTCACCGAAACTAGGCTGAATCATCACAATTAACCGATCTCGATTTTCTGGACGTTGGCCTACACGAATCGCTGCACAAAGGGCAGCACCGGTGGAAATTCCCGATAATAATCCTTCTTCCCTAGCTAATTTACGACTATAGGCGATCGCTTCCTCATCAGTAACAGTAATCACCTCATCAATTAATTCTACTTTTAATACTTGGGGAATAAAACCCGCCCCAATCCCTTGAATTTTGTGAGGACCGGGTTTACCACCGGATAATATAGGGCTATTAGCTGGTTCTACCGCTACACTAGTAAAACTGGGCTTCCGTTTTTTAATTACTTCCGACACCCCAGTAATAGTACCACCTGTCCCCACTCCCGCCACAATTATATCTACCTGACCATCGGTATCTGACCAAATTTCTTCCGCCGTAGTTTCCCGGTGAATTTGGGCATTAGCTGGGTTACGAAATTGCTGTAACATATAAGAATAGGGTGTTCTATCCACTATCTCCTGGGCCCGACGAATTGCCCCACTCATCCCCGCAATTCCCGGCGTGAGTTCCAATTCTGCCCCATAAGCCCTTAACATTGCCCGCCGTTCCGCGCTCATGGTTTCCGGCATAGTTAAAATTAATTTATACCCCATAGCTGCCGCCGCCATCGCCAAAGCAATACCCGTATTTCCCGATGTTGGCTCTACTAAAATCGTCTTCTCCGGCGCAATTAATCCTTCTTTCTCCGCAGCATTAATCATGCTTACCCCAATCCGGTCTTTTACTGATGCAGAGGGGTTCATACTTTCCAATTTCACCACAATTCTCGCCACACAACCCAATTCTTGGGGAATCCGGTTTAACTGTACTAAAGGTGTCCGTCCCACCAATTCCGTAATATTTTTGACAATTGCCATGATAAGTTTTTACGTCCTTAAATGTAGTACATGATATCTAACTGCTTTCGAGAATCTCGTTTTTCACAAAGATCCTGAAGTGAATAATTTTGTAACACTGAATTTGCCGCTTGACGTGCTTCTTGCCAAATTTCCGTCACCACAGTATGATCTAAACTTGTGCGGTGAGAATCCTGATCACTTGTCTGCACATCTAAACCTTCCAAACATTCTAAAATATCAAAGATACTAATTTTCCGAGGTTCTCGCGCCAATAAATAACCGCCTTTTGAACCCCGTTGACTTTTCACTATACCCCCACGCCGCAAACTTGCTAACAGTTGTTCTAAATAACGATCAGGTATCTTTTGTTGCATAGCGATTTGCCGAATTTGCATCGGTTCACCGTTTTCGTAATGAGTAGCCATTTCTAATAACGCCAAAATTGCGTATTCAGATTTACATGATAGTTCCACAAGCAGTAATCCAAGATGAAAGTTGAAGCATGAAGATGAACAAAATCCAACAGTTCCCCTCTTTTCCAGTATACTCCCGTTCTCCACTGGGGTTTTTATTGTCCGTAAAAAAAACCCCCGCCTCATGGCAGGGTAAAATAATTTTGGCGTTGCTGAATTAAGGTCTGAAAATCAAAAATTCCATTTCTCAAACTCTTGGTTTTCGCGTCTTTGCGCCTTAGCGTCAGACAAATTCATATTTTTGTTCACCAACGCCTAATTTTTCAAGTTATCAGCAGACTTTTAACAGTCTAGAAACTGAAAGTTGTTCTCAGCGTACCGATAAAGGCATCATTGCTATTAGTAGCCTGTCCAGGAGATGTTACCCAAATTACACCAGGAGTTACAGAAATATTGTCTGAAACCTGATATTTGTAAAAGCCTTCAACTTGGTATGGTGTCTGACTAGCGCCCGCGCTGAGTGAATAAGGTTGAGCGCCACCAAAAATCCCCAAGACGTTACCCTTCTTACCAAAATCAGGTAAAGCTAAACCCGCTCCATAGCTCCAAGCTTCTCTACTAACACCAGCGCCTTCGGGAATCACATCATGGTAGGAAACGAAACCACTCAGAGACAATTTCTGGCTAGGCTTGATAGCAGCAGAAATACCATAGGAGTTACTAGAGCTAGGACCTGCTACAGTTGGAGTATTAGCTTGTGAAGTACCTACTAAAGCACTACCACCATCAATTGCTGAATCAAATAAGGTGCTACCTGCTTTTTGATAACCATGGACATAGGTAGCAGCCAACGCAACACGATTACCAACATTAAAGTTTAACTGACCTAAAGCCGCATAATTCCCATCAAATAAGCCATTACTAGGAGTAGGATTATTAGCATTTGAAGCTAAGTAACCTAATGTTAATGAGCTTGGTTTTAAGGAATTATCACCAGGTTTCCCAAAAGGTACACTCAACGCAATACCAGAACCACCACCAATGCGATAAATCGGATTTTCAGAGGCAAAAGTGGTTAAAGCACCCTTACCACCATCTGTTTTATCAAAGAAGTAGGGATTATTAACAGCCGCATAATCGCTATGTTGTCCACCACTAGCCGCTAGATAGACCCTCGCTGGACCTACAGGTGCTTCATAAGTTAACTTGTCAATTTTTACGGTATTATTATTGGTGCTACCAACTTCAAAGATTTGCTTGCCGACTGCATTAGAACCAGGATTGATAGCAGCAGTTTTAGAACCACTAACAGGAGCATTTGCATTATCTCGGAAATCAAAGGCTGTAGCATTACCAGCGGACAACCGGGTTGTTAACATATCCCTACCGGTAAAGCTGGTTTCCAAGCCTAAACGCACTCTGCTTTGCAAAACTGCGCGGTTTGCTTTACCCGTTTCATTACCAAAAGTATCGGTAGCAGCAAAAATAGCTTCACCTTTTAATTTAGTGGTAGTGGAGAATTGATTTGCTTCTAATTCAGCAGTACGTCCTTCTAAAGCATCCACTCGACCGCGTAAAGTTGCTAGTTCGGCAGAAAACTCTTCTTGCAAACGCTGCAATGTCGCCAAATCCTGTTTGGTAACTAGATCAGCCGTTGCTGTGGCAATTAATTCATTTACACGATCCAAACATGAATTTAAACCAGCAGCAAATTCATAACGGCTTAAAGACCGATTACCGCGAAATGTCCCACTGGGATAACCAGCAATACAACCGTAGCGCTCAACCAAGGACTGTAAGGCTTGAAACGCCCAATCTGTAGGTTGTACGTCAGAAAACTGCGAAACTGATGTTACCTGAGACTGGGAATTATTGTTTTCGTTGCTGAAGTGGTTGACTTTAGCTTGAGCTAAAAATTGGGCTGCTTTGGTTTCTTCCACCAATACTTCCGGCTTTTGAGAAACTTCTGTTGCGGAGGAAGTTTCCACTGATGATGTTTCTGTGGTGGTTGTGGTCGCAGCTATCGCTGTTGAAGATAATAACAACGCTGCTCCCAAAGCTGCTGGGCTAACCACCAGGGATTTCCACAAGATATTAGACATCTTTCCTTTTCTCCTCACACCTTACATGAATAAATCAAGTTATCCGTAACTAATTGCTTAGAAATGCGACATCTTGTTGAAACCTGTGTATTGGGCATGGCTGCCATCATCACAATTCTAGTTTTCAAAAGACTAACAATTGATTAACTAATCATTAAGTTTCTATGCAATTAACTTATACAAAAGCTCATAATCATAGGATATGGTTATATTATAACTATTCCTAATGATCAAAATAAGAAGTTATGATGAAGTGACTGTAAATTTTTCTGGTAGACTAATAATGTTATTTTTATTAGTCAAACTCGCACTCTTTACGCTCACATCAAAATCTTCTCACTAACAAGCGTCATCAGATAGGCTCTGCCAATACAAACTGTAGATGAGTTTTGAAATGTACTTTTAATCGTAACTTCTCTACATCATCTATACTTTGTTCGTGTTATATCTGTGAATGATGCTTTATTCCCTGCAAATGTTCCGTAGGATATGAGAATCGCTATTTAGTTAGGCGAAAAAATTGCCAATCCCAACAAAATAAACGCTATTTCTTGTTTATTTCCGGCAAGAACTAAATTATTTTTATGCAAAAAAAAACTGCCCAGAAAAACTATCCGCCCTGATTTAGATTAGAAAATCTAAGTCAGGGCGGTCTAGCGGGTCTTCAAGTTGCAACCAGACTGCCGGAAGGGACTCCGACCTTTAGCCTAGCTAGTTGAGCTTACTTAGTTCTCAAAAAAACTAAGGCTAACTTTTAGAGAACAGCCCCGGCGCACAGCCGGCTAACTGCAACTTGATGACCCATGGTTATACTACTTTCTATCATGGGCATCACCTCCTTATTGCCTAAACGGTCTTAGTCTCAAAAGGCAAAGCAAAAAGCTTTGGGTTTTTTACCTGAAACCACTATAACACAACTACAAAAATTTGCAATACTGGAAATTATGCCGCAAAAATTATTACATTAAAAAACCCTACCTCAAGGCAGGGTTAAGGAAAAAAATTTAATTAAAGATTGATTTTTTACAGGGCGTTACCGCGAGGTAGCACTTCTTCAGGGAATACAAATTGTTCGTGGGGTTGATCTTGAGGAGCCATCCAAGCCCGGATACCCTCGTTCAGCAAAATGTTTTTGGTATAGAAAGTTTCAAACTCTGGGTCTTC
>LJOT01000448.1 GCA_001672075.1 Anabaena sp. CRKS33 | reverse complement strand
GGGGTGCGGGGTGCAGGGTGTGGGGTGCAGGGTTATCTTCTTCATCCTCTTCTTCATACTCTCCACTCTCTAACTCTGTACTCCGCACTCCTTAAGATAGTTCTTCCTTATCAAGGCAAGGATAACATATTTAAAATTCTTTGTCAACACCTAAAAAACAAATTTTTCGCGGTTTTTTTGCGTCTTGTTCCCTGTTCCCTGTTCCCTGTTCCCTGATTAAAGTGATAATTGTAGGTTGGGTTAAGCGACAGCGTAACCCAACAAAGTCCCGAAGTTATTGAGTTGAGAAAATCCAACAAAGCTATTAACTAAATAGGAAATTACCTCCAAACAGGTTTAAATTCGCATTGGTGCTATTAAATCCTGATGTACCGGATAAGGTAACTAATAATTGACCAGTACCAAAACCAGCATTACCACTAATACCATCCCCAGCCCGCACTAATGTAGAAGTACCTGATGTAATCACATCAAAATTAGCAATACCTGTAAAGTTCAGTCTATCGCCACCGACACCGCGCACAAATTGGTAAACTGTATCTGCACCATCACCAAGAACGTAATTAACGTTATCTACAACATTATCGTTTAAACCCAAATACAAGCTATCGTTACCACCACCACCAATTAAAGTATCAGCACCCGCATTACCTGTGAGGGTATCATTTCCTAAACCACCGGTGAGAATGTTAGCTGCTGTATTACCTGTAATGCTGTTATTGAGGGTGTTACCAGTACCGTTAATAGCGGTTGTTCCCTGTAACGTTAGGTTTTCTAGGTTATCCCCCAATGTGTAATCAATAATGCTGAAAATCCTGTCTGTACCTTCATCAGTATTTTCTGTGATGCTATCTGCTGTATTGTCCACATAATAGGAGTCATTACCAGCACCACCAATTAAAGTATCAGCACCCGCATTACCTGTGAGGGTATCATTTCCTAAACCACCGGTGAGAATGTTAGCTGCTGTATTACCTGTAATGATATTATTTAGTTCATTACCAGTACCATTAATAGCGGTTGTTCCCTGTAACGTTAGGTTTTCGGTATTGGTGGTTAAAGTATAGGTTACAGTGCTGAAAACAATATCTGTTCCTTCATTAGCATTTTCTGTGATGATATCTGCTGTATTGTCCACATAATAGGAGTCATTACCACCACCACCAATCATAGTATCAGCACCCGCACCACCATTGAGGGTATCATTTCCTAAACCACCTGTGAGAATGTTAGCTGCTGTATTGCCTGTAATGATATTATTTAGTTCATTACCAGTACCATTAATAGCGGTTGTTCCCTGTAACGTTAGGTTTTCTAGGTTGGTGGTTAGGGTATAGGTTACAGTGGTGAAAACAATATCAGTTCCTTGATTTACTAGTTCTGTGATGATATCTGCTGTATTGTCCACATAATAGGAGTCATTACCACCACCACCAATCATAGTATCAGCACCCGCACCACCAATGAGGGTATCATTTCCTAAATCACCATTAAGGGTATCATTACCTGTACCACCATTAAGAACGTTATTACCAGTGTTACCTGTAATGATATTATTCAGGTTATTACCAGTACCGTTAATAGCGGTTGTTCCGGTTAAAGTTAGGTTTTCTAGGTGGTTTTTTAATGTCCAGGTGATAGAAGATTCAACGGTATCAATACCTTGATTTAAAAATTCAATAATGACATCTCCTACATTATCTACTACATAAGTGTCATTACCACTACCACCACCTAATAAATCTGCACCTGTTCCCCCGTTGAGAGTGTCATTACCATCTCCACCACCTAAATCATCGTTTCCTGTACCTGCTTTAATCCAATCATTACCAGTAGTACCGTTAAAGCTGATAGTACCTGTAAAGCTAGTTAAATCAAAGCGTTCAAATCCGAATACTGTTGTCCCAGGAATATTTAATTGATTGGTGGTGTTACTGGTATCTATGGAGATAAGATCATTAAATGTCCCTCCGCTGATAATTAAGGTATCTGTATTATTACCACCATTAATGGTGTCGTTTTGTTGTAAATTGGCCCATGTGCTGGTGATGGTGTCGTCTCCATAGTCAGCATCTATGATATCTTGTTGGGCTGTGGTGGTGAAGCTTTCGTTATCGTTAAGGTCAGTTACTCCAATAGTTAATTGTTTTTCAAAG
>LJOT01000801.1 GCA_001672075.1 Anabaena sp. CRKS33 | reverse complement strand
TCCTGTGGGAAAAGGATTTTTTGTAACTGAACAACAGGTTACAGATTGGATAAAAACAGATGTAAAAAATCAAGATGTTCTTAAACAATCTATTTCAGCACAAGATTTAACAGATAATCCTCATGGTACACCGAAAAGATGGATTATTGATTTTAATGATATGAGTCTTGAGGATGCTAGTGATTATCAATTACCTTTTGAACACATTAAAACCTATGTTAAATATGAACGTGATAATAATCGAGATGAAAAGGCTAAAAATTATTGGTGGAAATTCCTACGTCCTCGTCCAGAGATGAGAAAAGCATTATCTACTTTACCATTTTATTTTGCAGTTCCTTGTCATTCTAAATGGTTTATTTTTTCACGAGTTAATAAGGATTGGCTACCTAATAACTCTATTACTGTTCTCGCATTAGATGATTTTTATATCCTTGGTATTCTCACATCTAACGTACATCGTATTTGGGTAAAAGCGCAAAGTTCGACTTTAGAAGATAGAACTCGTTACACTCACAACACTTGTTTTGAAACCTTCCCCTTTCCGCAAATAGTAGATATCA
>LJOT01000800.1 GCA_001672075.1 Anabaena sp. CRKS33 | reverse complement strand
AATTTCTGGAGCAATTGTAGATTTGGAGATTAAATCAAGATCAAGTCCGTCATCTCCTGGCATTATAATTAGGGTTGTGCCATTACGTTCTCCAATTTCTTGTATAACTTCTAGACCATAACCCCAGTAGGAACTTCCACCGATAAGACGCAGTACAATTACTTGCGCTGATTCTAAAACTTGTTCGCTATAATCATCTATACTTACTTGTTGTTGTAGTTGTAATAAATTAGCGACTCTGATTTCAGGAAATTGACTAGGTAATTGAGGAACTACGGCCGCTAGAGTTTGAATATCAGTATCGGCTGCTGTAATCAATACAAATGGTGCTATAGTTTGTTCTAGGAAAAATAAACCCTCTGACTGATCCCAGCCTCCAGCAGTAGCATTTATACGGTGCATAATTGGTAATTAATAAACGATTAAGTCTCAGTATATGGAGAAAGATTCAAGTAGGATTTCTACATATTTTATGATACTTTTATTAATTTGTGTCTTTTGTAATTAAAATGATGGAATCTTTATCTGAAGATTTACAACATAAAGTTGCAGAACACTTGAGAG
>LJOT01000163.1 GCA_001672075.1 Anabaena sp. CRKS33 | reverse complement strand
TTAAAATTAACAAATCACTCCAGACCTAAAGAACAAAGAGAAATTAGGGTTTGAGGGATATTTATCTATAGAAGGTTTCAGTATTTTTGTGAGAAAAAATTCTAGATACAACCTTTTTGTATGTTTTAACAGAAAATATTAAAAATAAACTTAATTTAATTGAAAAATTTATTTAATTAAAGTTATTTATAAAAAAAATAAAAGCAAAACCTCAAAACCTACCAATTTAAAATCAAGATTTTTGCGTGAGACAAATTTATACTTTAATTTACTAACAAACAGAAAAAAATATACAAATTAATAATATATGTAATATTACAACTGAAACGAAGCTGTTAAAGCCACAGCTAAAGCATCAGCAGCATCATCTGGTTTAGGAATTTCATCTAAATCTAACTCGCGCATAACAGCTTCTTGAACTTCTGCTTTATCTGCCTTACCATAATTTGTTAAAGCCTGTTTAATTTGAGGAGGTGCAAATTCCACATAAGGAAGTTTACGTTGTCCTAAAACTAGCATTAACACACCCCTAGCTTGGGCAACGACAATAGTATTAGCCATGCGATAAAAAAATAATTTTTCAATTGCAACTAAATCTGGTTGTATTTCTTCCATAAGAGTGTTTAAATCATCAAATAAAATACATAGTCGTTGACTCATTTCCATATCCGCATGAGTGCGAATGACACCAAAATCAATCATCTGTATTTTTATCTCCTGTGTTTTATTTGCACTTCTTTGCCAATTAATCGCTCCAAAACCCACAATTGCTAGTCCTGGGTCTATTCCTAAAATCCGCTTTTCCATAAAATTCTCTATGATGGTAATTTTCCTAACTGCTGACTTTTTTCTCTTGTAAATATGAAGGAATTGATAATTCTGACAATTTCCCCTCTAGACTGGGGAGTCGATGATGTAAAGTTTTTGTTAAATATTGTTTGTATCAACAATCCCTATTAAGTATGTTCAGCGGTTTTTTCAAACGAGCGATTAATTCCCTACAATTACAATCCCATGGTCGCACTTCCCATCGCATTAACCAATGGTTTAAATGGTTATCCCCTGGTTTAGCGGTGAAGCGCTGGTTATTTATCAGTGTTGGGGGTGTGGTGTTGGCTAGTTTGGGGTTGGCCATTTGGGTAAAATTAACCCCAATTTTTTGGATACTAGAATTTCTCACAGACCTTTTAGCGTTTTTCGCGGACATTTTCCCCAACTATATCAGCGGTCCTTTACTTTTGCTATCTGGTGTCTTGTTGTTGTTGTGGGGACAATATCGCACTGTAGGTTCAATTACAGAAGTATTAAGACCTGAAGGTGAGGAGGAAGAATTAATAGATGTTCTTTTAGCTCACCGTCGTTTATATCGAGGTCCCAAAATTGTTGTTATTGGTGGTGGTACGGGACTTTCTACTTTACTCCGAGGCTTGAAAACCTACAGTGCTAATATTACTGCTGTTGTTACTGTAGCAGATGATGGTGGTTCTTCAGGTAGATTGCGGGAAGAATTTGGTGTTTTACCTCCCGGAGATATCCGCAATTGTTTAGCAGCATTAGCAGACGAGGAAAGATTGCTGACTGAATTATTTCAGTATCGTTTTCGTGCTGGAGATGGATTAACAGGACACAGTTTTGGTAATTTATTTTTAACTGCTATGACTGATATTGTAGGAGATTTAGAACAGGCTATTGCTGCTAGTTCTAAAGTGTTAGCAGTGAGAGGACAAGTTTTACCTGCTACTCTTAGTGATGTACGACTTTGGGCAGAATTGACAGACGGCCGACGCATTGAGGGTGAATCTAATATTCCCAAAGCTGAAGGAAAAATCGTCAAAATCGGTTGTATTCCTGAAAATCCCCCCGCATTACCCGCTGCAATTAAAGCTATTGAAGAAGCTGATTACATTATTATTGGCCCTGGTAGTCTTTATACTAGCTTAATTCCTAATTTGTTGGTCAGAGAAATTGCTGATGCGATCGCTGCTACTGATATACCTCGCATTTATATCTGCAATATCATGACTCAACCAGGAGAAACTGATGGATATAGTGTTTCTGATCATATTCAAGCTATAGATAAAGCTTGTGATAATAAAAAATTATTTGATACTGTGTTAGTTCATAAAAAAATACCTTCAGCCCAAGCACTCATTCGTTATGCTCAACAAAATGCCCACCCAGTTTTTTTAGATAGAGAAGCTGTTATTCAATTAGGACGGCGAATCATTCCTGCTAATATTTTATTTGAAGATGAAAATGGCGCTGTTCGTCATGACCCCCAGAAATTAGCTAAGGTTCTACTGAAATGGTATAGTGGAGCGCATCACAATAAAAAGTAAGTCTTTAATTTGATGCTATCATTGCTAATTAATAAAAGTACATTCTGAATCAATAGACAATTGCTCACGTTTAAAAAACAATTACTCACGATTAACAAACAATCACTCACGATAAGCATCCATTAAAAATGACATAAGACAAATGACTACAATTTTTCTTGCAGACTTAGAAGCGACACAGCAATTAGGTATTACTCTTGGAAAAACCTTAAATGCGGGAAGTGTAATTTTATTGGAAGGTGATTTAGGTGCTGGTAAAACTACCTTAGTCCAAGGTATTGGTAAAGGTTTGGGAATAATTGACCCTATTGTTAGTCCTACTTTTACTCTAATTAATGAGTATACAGAAGGACGAATTCCTCTTTATCACTTAGATTTATACCGTTTAGAACCCCATGAAGTGATAGGTTTAAACCTAGAAAGTTACTGGGAAGGAATAGAAGTCACACCGGGAATTGTAGCAATTGAATGGGCTGAACGAATGCCTTATTTACCAGATAGTTATTTGAAGATACGTTTGAACCATGGTGAAAATGGTCAACGTCAGGCCGAAATTACCGAAATAAACTGACAGAGGCAACAGGCAAGAGGCAAGAAAAAAATAAATATCTCCCTCTTACCTGTCACCTGTCACCTGTCACCTGTCACCTATTACCTCTTACCTGTCACCTGTCACCTGTCACCTATTACCTCTTACCTGTCACCTGTCACCTGTCACCTGTCACCTGACTAGAACTATAAAAAAGTCAAAGCTTGTCCGCGAACTTGGGTATTTAACCGACCATGATCATAAACAACCTCACCACCGACAAT
The DNA here is from genome assembly GCA_001672075.1 of Anabaena sp. CRKS33. Lineage (GTDB taxonomy): Bacteria > Cyanobacteriota > Cyanobacteriia > Cyanobacteriales > Nostocaceae > Dolichospermum. The sequence continues at coordinate 6,292 of LJOT01000163.1, read as the reverse complement.
AGTTATTACAGGCCAACCCGTCAAATTCCAACCTTCAAAAGGACTCCAACCACACTTACTTAAAACCTCTTCCCGTTTAACTTCCCGGTAATTTTTTAAATCTACCAAAACCAAATCAGCATCATAACCGGGGGAAATTTCTCCCTTATTGGGGATACCATAGGCTACAGCTACCGCTTTAGACATCCATTGGACAACTTGAGCAACAGTACATTTTCCTGCCATAGCAGCGGTTAACATTAAAAGTAAGGAAGTTTCTACACCGGGCATTCCCGAAGGAGTGTTAGGGTAAGTTTGGGCTTTTTCTGCTAAAGTGTGGGGGGCGTGGTCTGTAGCGATAAAATCAATGATACCATCCCGTAAAGCTTGCCAGAGAACTTCATTATCATGGGGCGATCGCAAAGGGGGATTCATTTGTGCTAAACTACCAATAGTTGCGTAAGCACTAGTATTTAAAAGCAAGTGTTGGGGTGTTACCTCTGCTGTCACCCAACTAGGTTTATCATGACGTAGTAACTCCGCTTCCTCTGCTGTTGACATATGTAAAATATGCAAGCGGCGCTGATATTTTTTAGAGAGTTTTAACGCCAATTGGGTAGCTAACAAAGCAGCTTGATTATCTTGAATTTGGGAATGAATAGCCGGATCTTCAATACCGGCAAATTCTTGTTTGCGTTGATTAATTCTAGCTTGGTCTTCCGCATGAACAGCAATTAAACGATTTCCCTGGGCAAAAATCGCCTCTAGTACCTCTTCCTGGCTTACCAATAACTGTCCGTGCATTGACCCCATAAACACCTTAATTCCTGGTGTTGGACTAGCAGAAAGTAAATCTGGTAAATTGTCTCCCGTAGCCCCAATAAAAAAGCCATAATTAACTAAACACTTACTGGCGGCCCGCTGTAACTTGTCATCTAAAGCCGACTGACTAATGGTTAAAGGTCTTGTATTCGGCATTTCTAAAAAAGACGTGACACCCCCCTTAGCACAAGCACAACTGGCCGTAAACAAGTCTTCCTTGTGTTCTAAACCTGGTTCGCGGAAATGCACCTGGGGGTCAATTACTCCCGGCAACAAAGTTAAACCCCGTGCGTCAATTTCATGACTAGGAGAAGCATTGGTAATTTCTTGACCTAACTGGATTATTTGTCTTCCCTGAGTCAAGACATCCCCAATCATTGACTCACCATTAGGTAGAATAATTTCAGCATGACGAATTAGTAAACTTTGCGAAGTCGACATGGTTGTAAAATTTTTAAGTATAAAGGAACTATTTATGGATCATAGATAATTTTTTCTTGAATAGGTTTATTGTCAAGTCAAGTCAGCTAAAAACCTGGGTGTTTGTAGTTGAACACAGGAAAATACTAGATTTTTGATTTTATCAGAAAACGCCGTAATATCCCATCTCTCTATAAGGCAGGGAGCGTCAATTACCTACCATTTGCCCCATCTCGTTAAGATTAATAATATCAAGTCTCTCTGTCTGAGTTCAATACTAGTCTCTTAACATACTTCAACAATTTCATGCAAAATCAAGTGTCTGATCAAAACTCTAGCCAAAAACCTGATAATTCCTGGATAGTAGAGCTAAGTAAAACGATGATCTTGAGTGTCTTTCTGGCTCTGGGAATTCGTACCTTTGTCGCTGAAGCCCGTTGGATTCCTTCTGGATCTATGGAACCAACTTTACATGGTGTTCAGGACCAATGGAAAGCGGATAAGATTATCGTGGATAAGGTGAAGTATAAATTTGCTGACCCCCAGCGGGGAGATATAGTAGTATTTTCACCACCGGAAACAATACAGAATAATCCTAAACGGGAAGCATTTATTAAAAGAATAATTGGTTTACCCGGTGAAAAAGTAGAACTTAAGACCGGCAAAGTATATATTAATGGCCAGCCTTTACAGGAAAATCTTTATCTATCTTCTTCTGTGCGGACATTCGTTGAGGCTTGCAATAGCACCGCTCTCCAGCCTCCTTTCTTGGCTAAACCAGAAATTATTCCCCCAAATTCCTACTTAATGTTAGGTGATAACCGAGGTAGTAGTTATGATGGACGTTGTTGGGGCGTTGTTCCCCGCAATAATATTATAGGTCAGGCTGTAGTTCGTTTCTGGCCACTCAACAAAATTGGCTCAATTGATAAATCTCCTGTTTATCCATCTGCCAAACCATGAAATGATACCATATCTAGCAAAGATTTTGCTATATCCAATTAAGTCGCTAGATGGAGTAGAAGTAGAAAAGGCGACTATTCTCTCTAGTGGCGCACTTCAATATGACCGGGAATTTGCGTTTATTGACACACAAAATAGGTTTGTCAATGGGAAGCGTTATCCGAAAATCCATTTGTTGCGTTCAGAGTTTTCTCTAGAAAAAAGACTGGTAAGGCTGAAGTTTCCTGGTGGAAACGCGGAACAGGTTTTTCATTTAGACCAAGAACGTCCAGTATTAGCCGCAGTTGTCAGCGATTTTTTGGGTTTTCCTGTGCAATTACAGCAAAATACCACAATGGGTTTTCCTGATGATACAAATTCACCAGGGGCAACGGTAATTAGCACGGCTACTTTAACAGAAGTAGCTTCCTGGTTCTCTGGTATCAATGTTGATGAAATGCGGCGACGGATGCGTGCGAATATTGAAATTGATGGTATCCCAGCATTTTGGGAAGATAGTTTATTTGCTGCTAGTGGGGAAACAGTAAGCTTTACGGTGGGAGATGTTCAGTTTTTGGCAATCAACCCTTGTCAACGCTGTGTAGTTCCCACAAGGGATTCTTACTCAGGGGAAGTTTATCCAAATTTTCAGAAAATCTTTGGGCAAAAACGCCAAGCAACTATGCCAACTTATGTAAATACGGCGCAATTTAATCATTTTTATAGATTGAGTGTAAATACTAGAGTTCCCGTAGCGGAAACAGGGAAAATAATTACACTTGGCAATAGTATCGAAATTTACCAATAAAAAATTAGTAACAAAAAAAATCTAAATTTTCTTGATTACAGGCTGCAATTTCCGGCCGAATAAAAGCATAATGAAGGTGTGAGTGATTTATTAGCCCCTTTACAATCCCTAAAACAAGGTAACTGGTTCAAATTGATTTGCGGAGCCAGTTTCCAACACCTTCCTGCGGTCAGAAATTTAACATTAGCCTACACTTTGGCTGGTGCTGACTGTATAGATGTAGCAGCAGATACGGCGGTCATTGCCGCCGCTCAGGACGCTTTACTGGTAGCCCAAACTTTGGCCAGGGAATGCCAGGAGCGGGGCTTTGCCTTTACAGGTAATTTGCCTTTGTTAATGGTCAGCCTGAATGATGGTGAAGATCCCCATTTTAGAAAAGCTGAGTTTAATTCTCAAGAATGTCCCAGTGATTGTCTTAAACCATGTGAGAAAATTTGTCCAGCCCAGGCAATTTTATTTAATAATACGAAAGATGAGCTATCAGGAGTAATTAGAGAAAAATGTTATGGCTGTGGCCGTTGCGTTCCCATCTGTCCTTATGGGATAATTTATACTAAATCTTATGTGTCAACGCCAGGGGAGGTTGCACCATTGATCATGTCAACAGGAATAGATGCTGTAGAAATTCATACTCAAGTAGGACGGTTGACAGATTTTCAACGGTTATGGGCAACAATGACACCTTGGGTAGATAAATTAAAGTTAGTCGCCATCAGTTGTAATGATGGAGAAGGACTAATTGATTACCTAACAGCAATTTACGATTTAATTGTCCCCCGTCCGCAGTTTTTAATTTGGCAAACTGACGGCCGTTCCATGAGTGGTGATATTGGTGATGGTACAACCATAGCCACTGTGAAATTGGGACAAAAAGTTTTGACAGCAAACCTACCGGGATATGTGCAGTTAGCAGGAGGCACTAATAGCTATACTGTTCCTAAATTGCGGGGAATGGGACTGCTGAATGATTTGGGATGCCAAGATCACAATCCCACATCCAAAATAGCCGGGGTTGCCTATGGTAGCTATGCCCGTGTGTTGCTGTCACCCATTCTTGACCAGTTAGAAAATAAGGAGGTGATTAATACTGATATTCCAGGTAACATCCGCTTGGAAACCAAACCGGAATTACTTTGGGAGGCTGTAAAGCTGGCCCATACTCTCGTTTCCCAGATTAAATCTGGGCGTTTACGCTAATCACTCCCACCATATCTCTAAAAACGTCAGTCACCAATTATTGCCATGACGATTACAGAAGATCTCCACAAGTTGTTAGATATTTTACCCCAAGACCTGCAACACAAACTAAAGAATCACCCTCAAGGACATAATTTAGTTGAGGTAGTTTTGGATTTAGGTCGTCGTCCAGAAGCTCGGTTTCCTCATGGAGCGGAGTATCTGAGCGAAACACCAGTCACTCAAGCACAGATAGATGATTGTATACAAAGAGTTGGAAATTTTGGCGGGGATAATCGAGCAGGAATTGAGCAAACTTTACATCGCATCAGTGCTATCCGTAACCGTAGTGGTAAGATTATCGGTTTAACCTGTCGTGTCGGCCGGGCGGTATTCGGAACAATTGCCATGATCCGCGATTTGGTGGAAACTGGTCAATCAATTCTGATGCTAGGTCGTCCTGGTGTTGGTAAAACCACGGCTTTAAGGGAAATTGCCCGCGTGTTGGCCGATGACTTAAATAAGCGAGTGGTGATTATTGACACATCTAATGAAATCGCTGGAGATGGTGATGTTGCTCACCCTGCCATTGGTCGGGCGAGACGAATGCAAGTTTCTCAGCCAGAATTGCAACATCAAGTCATGATTGAGGCTGTGGAAAACCATATGCCAGAAGTGATTGTGATTGATGAAATTGGCACGGAATTGGAAGCTTTAGCAGCCCGTACTATTGCGGAAAGAGGGGTACAGTTAGTAGGAACTGCCCACGGTAATCAGATTGAAAACCTGATTAAAAATCCGACTCTATCTGATTTGGTGGGAGGTATTCAAGCTGTTACCTTGGGAGATGATGAGGCTAGACGACGGGGTTCGCAAAAAACGGTTTTAGAACGCAAAGCTCCGCCTACTTTTGACATTGCTGTGGAAATGTTGGAACGACAACGCTGGGTAGTTCATGACTGTGTGGCTGATACGGTTGATACTTTGTTACGAGGTCGTCAACCTAACCCACAAACTAGAACTGTTGATGATCATGGTAAGGTGGGTATTGCTAGACAGTTGGCTGTAGTCAATGGTGGTAATGGTAATGGTCATGTGACTAAGGTGGAAGAGTCTTTCTTGGCTGCTAAACCCAATGGTTGGCGTTCTTCTGGACAAATGGTGGCTTTACCACCTTTATCTATGGAAAGGGAAAGACCGACGGGACGCAGCGAATTTGACCGCTTGTTGGATGAATCTTTTAATTACTCAGAAAGTATTAATTTTCCCAGCCGCAAGCCAGCAGGCCCAAATGGGGAAGATTTGCCATTACATATTTACCCTTATGGGGTAAGTCGTGATCAACTTGAACAGGTAATTAATGTACTAACTTTGCCTGTGGTATTGACAAAAGAGTTAGATACTGCTGACGCTATCTTAGCTTTGCGATCGCACGTCAAGAACCACGCTAAGTTACGACAAATGGCTAAAGCCCGTCATTTACCCATGTTCATGATTAAGTCCAGTACAATTCCCCAAATTACTCGCAGTTTACGCCGACTACTGAATATGGATGATCCAGATATTGGTGATAACAGAGAGTTACAATTGTTACTACACAATGGTAGTGATGATGAAATGGACGCTTTAGAGGAAGCTAGACTTGCTGTAGAACAGATTGTTATTCCTAAAGGTCAACCTGTGGAGTTACTACCTCGTTCTTCCCAAGTGCGGAAAATGCAGCATGAGTTAGTAGAACATTATCGCCTCAAATCCGATAGTTTTGGCGATGAACCAAATCGACGGTTAAGAATTTATCCGGCTTAAGTTCTTGACCCAAAAATTTTAGATTTTAGATTTTAGATTGGGAATTTTCGGTACAAGCCCGGTCCCTTGAGGACGGAACTAATCCAATGTTTCACCAATCTAAAATCTATTCACAAATCTACTAACATTTCCTCCCCTGGTGAATCCAGGGGTTTTTCATTCTCCAAAATTTAGCACAAGGAAAGAGCAAAACTTTTACTTTCATTGTCTCTTTCTTTTGTCTTTAAAATATCAGCGTTCCCCATTCCCCGTTCCCTGTTCCCTGTTCCCTGTTCCCTGTTCCCTGTTCCCTGTTCCCTGTTCCCTGTTCCCTGTTCCCTGTTCCCTGTTCCCTGTTCC
>LJOT01000799.1 GCA_001672075.1 Anabaena sp. CRKS33 | reverse complement strand
GCGCGCGTCGATGTTGCGCGTGGTCCAGATGTCCCGCTTACCGTGGAAACACTCGTAGAAATACCCGGTGTTGCGCCGAGGGTTGCTGAACGCGAGCCAGTACCGGTCGACGATGGGCTCGGTGAAGAAGCCCGCAGCCACTGACCAGATCCCGTCCGGTATGCCGCTCGCCTCGTCGAAGATGACCATCATGCCGTCCTGGTTGTGTACCCCGGCGTAGGCATCTGGGTTCTCCTCCGACCACAGTTTCCCCTCAGCGCTCCAGTAGCGCGTGCCCTTCTTGAGGTCCCGTTCGACCAGCGTGGTCATCCACGCCGCGGGTACGAGCTTGGTCGCCGACGGCTCCCACCAGTGGGCATTGATGACCATCGTGGCCCATTTGGTCAGCTCGCCCCAGGTCACGTTGCGCAACTGGCTCTCGCTGTTCGCCGAGACGATGACGGTCGACCCGATGCGGGTGGTGAGCATCCACAAGATGAGCCACGACACCAGCGCGCTCTTCCCGATCCCCCGCCCCGAGGCCACCGCTGCACGCAGGGCCTGCAGCACGGCGTCAGGCGCCCG
>LJOT01000798.1 GCA_001672075.1 Anabaena sp. CRKS33 | reverse complement strand
TCTGAGTCATGATTAGTGTATAAACTATGATTTGTATGATTTGTATAACTTAATCCTTTAATCATCTCCTGTAGGGTGCGTCTTCAATAATTCGGTAATGGTAATAATTAACAAAATTAATTAACAAAATTTTGGCATTTGACGCACCTCAACAATATACCATTTGCGGTCAATTAATCTCTAAACCATGACTTGTATAAGTACGATTTAATAATTTTTTGTAAGTACATAAATACAGCAATTTCCGATGTTATGAGGTACAGATATTAATGATAAAAATCTCGTGGTGCGGGCATCTTGCCCGCTAAAATTGTACCTCATTTAGATGAAATTCACTGTATGTAAAAATCAATAACTTAGTAACAATTAACTAACAAATTATTGCCAGTTTTGATCAGACATTTTCAAAGGGAAACTAAAATTTAAAACCACCGTCCGTTTTTGCTATAAAACTCATATTTGATTTTTATTTCTCCGTTCCCTATTCCCTATCTATTCCCTATTGCCTGACTTTTATGATACCTTCTTATCAATTGCTAAAATCACAGATAAGCCGCTTAGGAT
>LJOT01000447.1 GCA_001672075.1 Anabaena sp. CRKS33 | reverse complement strand
ATGAAGGTAAGGCTGTGATTTTTGGTTAGATAAAATTTATCAACAATAATAGATAATAGTTTCCTGCCAGAATCAATACTTTGAAACTAAATGGAAAATCTCTTACGATAGTACAACTATTATTAAACCAGCTTACCCATCAGAGTATGCCGGCTTACAAGTTGATGCAACTTTAGTTTAAACTAAGACAAATAATTATTATACTGCCTAGTTTATTGACAACATGAATCACACGACACACAACAGTATTGTTAATTTTATCTGGAATATCGCCGACGATGTATTAAGAGATGTCTATGTACGCGGAAAATACAGAGATGTTATTTTGCCTATGACGGTACTGCGGCGTTTAGATTGTTTACTAGAACCTAGTAAAGATAAGGTTCTTGAATATTATCAGAAGTTGGAAGCGGGTAATTTTGGGCAAAATGCGATCGCTCAACAACTTCCGAGAATATCAGGTTATGTTTTTTATAATACTTCTGAATTTACCTTTAAAACCTTACTCAAGTTCCCCAGTGATATTAAAGCCAATTTTGAAAACTATTTAAATGGTTTTAGCGACAATGTTCAAGAGATAATTGCTAAATTTAAACTGCGAAATCAGATAGAAACATTAACAGAAAGTAATCGGCTTTATTCACTAATTGAAAAGTTTGTTGATAAAGGTATTAACCTCAGTTCCGAACCTGTGAAAAATGAACAAGGGGAAATTCTCCATGAAGGATTAACTAACCTGGGAATGGGTTCGGTATTTGAAGAATTAATTCGCAAATTTAACGAAGAAAACAACGAAGAAGCAGGAGAACACTTTACCCCTCGTGACATTATTCAATTAATGGTCAACTTGATATTTTTACCCATTGAAAATCAAATTCAAGGTGGAACTTATTTAGTATATGATGACGCTTGCGGTTCTGGGGGAATGTTAACAGAATCAGAAGCCTTTATGCAATCTTTAGCAGAAAAATCCGGTAAAAAAGTGGCTATTGAATTATATGGTCAAGAAGTCAACCCGGAAACCTACGCTATCTGTCAATCGGATATGTTAATTAAGGGTCGTGACCCGGATAAAATTCATTATGGTTCAACAATTGCTAATGATAAATTTGCTGATCTAAAATTTGATTTTATGTTAGCTAATCCTCCCTATGGAAAATCTTGGACAGTTGACCAGGATGCCATATTTGATGGTAAAAAAAAGGAAGTTAAAGACCCCCGTTTTGCTGTCGAACATCCCGGTTTAAAACCAGGAGAAAAGCTGAATCTTTTACCCCGTACCAGTGATGGACAATTGTTATTTTTGGTGAATATGCTTTCTAAAATGAAGCATTCTGGCGCGTTAGGTAGTCGGATAGCTATTGTTCATAATGGTTCGGCTTTGTTTACTGGAGATGCTGGTCAAGGAGAAAGTAATATTAGACGCTGGATTATTGAAAATGATTGGTTAGAATGTATTATTGGCTTACCTTTGAATATGTTTTATAATACGGGTATTGCTACTTATATTTGGGTACTTTCTAACCGCAAACCCGAAAAACGTCAGGGTAAAGTACAATTAATTGACGCTACGGAATGGTATGGAAAATTAAGAAAGAATTTGGGTAAGAAAAATTGTGAATTAACTCAAGCCAATATTGACAAAATTACAGAAACGTTTTTAGCTTTTGCGGAAACTGAAGAATCTAAAATTTTTGATAATGCGGATTTGGGTTATCATAAAATCACTGTTGACCGTCCTTTAAGGTTGAAATTTGAAATTACACTGGAACGGGTAGAAAAGTTTATAGTTGCAAATGGTGGTAATTCATCTCCTCAAAAAAATAGTGGAAACCAACAGGAAATACCCTTAAATATTAGTGCTGATACTAAGCATGAGTTAATTTTGGGAATATTGAAAAAATTGTTTGGTTCTGAACCGCATCAAGATTTTAATGTGGTTAAACAGGATTTAGAAAAAGCCCTGAAAGCAGCATCAATGAAACTTTCTGCTAAAGATTTAAAGTTGATTTATGACACTTTTACAGAAAAAGACGAAACCGCAGCACCGGTAATTAAGAAAAAAACCAAAGAATTTAGAATTTAGAATTTAGAATTTAGAATTTAGAATTTAGAATTTAGAATTTAGAATTTAGAATTTAGAATTTAGAATTTAGAATTTA
>LJOT01000162.1 GCA_001672075.1 Anabaena sp. CRKS33 | reverse complement strand
AGGCTATCTTGCTATTTTTAGGAGTTTAACGGATGTGCAACAATTAACGAGTAAAGTAATGCAAGAATTAGCACAAAATAATTCTTAAACTCAAATTATTAGTATCTAAATCTTGATTTAATTGTGAGCAAATTAATGACAAAAATTAACCAATGGGTTATAATATTAAAATATAAAATTAACTTTTAAAATTTAATTTGCCATAAAAGCAACCCCTAATTATGACTAAAAAACAAAGACTAGAATTAACATGGATTGGTAAAGAAATTCGCCCCAAATTAGAACCGCGAATTTTATTAGAAGATGCTGAAAAATATTATCATGCTGCCCATCGAGTCAGTGAAAATGATATTTTTGATAATCGCTTAATTTTTGGGGATAACTTGTTAGCCCTCAAGGCTTTAGAACAGGAATTTACAGGAAAAGTTAAATGTATTTTTATTGATCCTCCCTATAATACAGGTTCAGCTTTTGAACATTATGATGATGGAGTTGAGCATTCTATCTGGCTTGGTTTAATGCGAGATCGTCTAGAAATTCTGCGTAATTTATTATCTGAAGATGGTTCTATTTGGATTACCATTGATGACAATGAAGCACATTATTTAAAAGTCATGTGTGATGAGATTTTTGGACGGGTGAATTTTGTGGCGAATGTAATTTGGCAAAAAAAATATGCAGCTGCTAATGATCACAAGACTATTGCACCAATGCACGATCATATTCTGGTTTATAGAAAGAGCGAATCTTGGCAACGTAACCTTTTAAAAAGAACAGAAGAAAAGGATCGCCAGTACCGATATACAGATGAACAAGGAGTTTTTCGTTTATCAGATTATACGTGTAATAAAAGCTCTGAAGAAAGACCTAACCTTTATTATCCAATCATTCAACCAAATACTAAGGAGGAAATTTTACCAAAGAAAACTTCCGTTTGGCGTTATTCAAAAGACACTCATGAACAAAATGTTAGAGATAATCTTGTTTACTGGGGAAAAGATGGTTTATCAAGTACACCAGCTTACAAAAGATATAAACATTTGCTGAAAAATCAGGGAACTGTACCCCAAACACTTTGGCTGCACGAATACGCAAGTCATACTGATGCTGCTAGAAAAGAAGTTCGTGCTGTATTGGGTAGCTCTTCTCTTGCAGATGACTTTATTACACCCAAACCAGAAGGATTAATTCAGCGAGTTATAGAAATTGCCACAAATCCAGGTGACTTAGTATTAGATTCCTTCGCAGGTTCAGGAACAACAGGCGCAGTTGCACAAAAAATGGGAAGACGCTGGATCATGATAGAACTAGGAGAACATTGTCATACCCATATTATTCCCCGACTCAAAAAAGTAATTGATGGTGAAGATAAAGGAGGTATTACCCAAACTGTTAACTGGAAAGGTGGCGGCGGATTTCGTTATTATCGCCTTGCACCATCATTATTACAAAAAGATAAATGGGGTAACTGGGTAATTAATAAAGAATATAACCCCGCCATGTTAGCGGAAGCACTCTGTAAAATTGAAGGGTTTACATACTCACCATCAGATACATTTTATTGGCAACATGGATATTCTACAGAACGAGATTTTATTTATGTCACTACCCAAAATCTTAGTCATGAACAATTATCTCAACTTGCTGATGAAGTAGGACAAGAACGCACATTATTAGTTTTATGTAGTGCCTTTCGTGGCCAAGTTGATATATTTCCTAATCTGACAATTAAAAAAATTCCTCAACAAATACTTTCACGCTGTGAATGGGGTCATGATGATTACAGTTTAAAAACCGAAAATCTGCCTAAAGCACCTCCAAAAATTGAACAACCATCACCACAGAAACCACAACAACAGCATATACAACAATCACTATTTTAAATGGATAACATACAATGAATAACATCGTTAATAACATTGCTAATCGTCTCAGTCTCAGACCACCTCAACGACAATCATTAGAAATTTTAGATCGGGTTTGTGAAATTTTGCCTATCAATGAACAATCAGATATAGAAACAAGTTTAGCGAAAATTAATCAAGAGTTTCCTACAGTTACAGATTTTGAAAGAGAATTTCCATCACTATGTTTTGCACTAGCTACAGGTGTCGGTAAAACTCGATTAATGGGGGCTTTTATTAGTTATTTACATCTAGCTTATGACATCAAAAATTTCTTTGTTTTAGCACCTAATTTAACAATTTATAATAAACTAATTACAGATTTTACACCTAATAATCCCAAATATGTATTTACGGGTATTTCTGAATTTGCAATCAATTCACCAATTATTATCACAGGTGAAAACTATGAAACTAATGCGAGAACAATTTTAGATCCACAAATTCCCTGCAAAATCAATATTTTTAACATCTCAAAAATTAATTCTGAAGTGCGCGGTGGTAAAAGTCCGAAAATCAAAAGATTATCTGAATATATTGGTGAAAGTTATTTTGATTATCTTTCCCAGTTAAAAGACCTAGTAATTTTAATGGACGAATCGCACCGATATCGAGCTTCAGCAGGTATTCGAGCAATTAATGAATTAAAACCATTAATGGGTTTAGAACTCACAGCTACACCTGCTATAGAAACCAGTAAAAAACCAGTATATTTTCAAAATGTTATCTATGAATATTCTTTAGGAAAAGCCATTACAGATGGTTTTGTTAAAGATCCTGCTGTTGTTACTCGTAAAGATTTTAATCCTGCCAGTTTATCACCAGCAGCAATTGAACAAATCAAATTAGAAGATGGAATTTATCTACACGAAAATATTAAAGCTGAATTAAAAATTTATGCTCTCCAAACAGGAAAGCCAATTGTTAAGCCATTTATGCTGGTTATTGCCCGTGATACTACCCATGCTACACAACTTTTAGAACTGATTAAATCTGATGAATTTGCAGCAGGGTTCTATAAAGATAAAGTCATTCAGGTTGATTCTAGTAAAACAGGATCTCAAGAAGATGAAATGGTAGAAAGATTGCTAAAAGTAGAACATCCAGATGAACCAACAGAAATAGTTATTCATGTAAATATGTTAAAAGAAGGTTGGGATGTTACTAATTTATATACTATTGTCCCTTTAAGAGCCGCAAATTCGCAAATTTTGATTAAACAATCAATTGGTAGAGGATTACGTTTACCTTATGGAAAGCGTACAGGTATCACTATTGTAGATCGTTTAAATATTGTTGCCCATGACAAATTTCAAGAAATTGTGGAAGAAGCAAAACGCCCAGAATCAGAAATTAGATTGCAACAAATTATTCTCACACCTGAAGAGTTAGAACAAAAAAACAAAACAGTAGTTTCACAGTCAAAACTTGCCCAAACTTTAGGAATCACGACGGAACAAAAGAGTGTACAAAATATAACTATTCCAGAAACAGAAAACCAAGATATTCAAACATCTATATTTGCATCTACCATCGAACAAAAGATTGCAAACCTGACTTACCAAGAAATTCAAAAGTTAGAAAATCAGCCGGAAAAAGTACCAACTATTTCCTATCTTTCAACACCAAAAGTTCAATCAATAGTGCGGGAAGCTGTAGCTAGAGAATATCAGCCAGAACAATTAGAAATTGAAGGGGTAAATACACCACCAAATATTGCAGATATTGTTGCTAAAACCACTGATTTAGTTATTCAACAAACCATTGATATTCCCAAAATTATTGTTGTTCCCCAAGGAGAAGTAAAATCAGGTTTTAGGTCTTTTGCTTTAGATGTGACAGGTTTAAATTATCGTGTTCCATCCAAAAAAGAATTATATATCCAATCTTTAGCAACGGATGATTCTACGTCTTTAGAAATCAAAACAGACAATTCTGAAGAATTTCAGTTAGAAAACTATATTGTCAAAAACTTAGTTAATTTTGATGATATTTGTTATGATGAAAATGCTGATTTACTTTATGATTTAGCAAGTCAGGTTATTAGTCATTTTCTCACTTACTTATCAGAAGAAGAGACACAGAAAGTTTTATCTGATAACCAAATTGAGATTGCTAATTTTGTCCATAACCAGATGATCAAACATTTCTGGGAAGATGATAAGGTTGAGTACAAATACGAAATTAGCAAAGGTTTTACATCCTTAAAAGAGAGTGCATATACCACAAATACGAAGCATTATTTAGATTATAGAATCTCGCCTCCCGATAAAAGCAATATGTCTAAATATCTGTTTACAGGGTTTTCTAAATGCCTTTATCAAGAACAAAAATTTCAATCAGAAGCGGAGAGAGTATTATCTATAATTTTGGAACGAGATGCAATTAAATGGTTTAAACCAGCAAGAGGACAATTTCAGATTTATTACAAATGGGATGGAAATTATTTAGAATATCAACCCGATTTTGTAGCAGAAACAGCAGAAATTATCTATATACTTGAACCTAAAAATCGAGATGAAATAGATAATCCTCAAGTGGTTGCTAAGAAGGATGTAGCCGTTAAATGGTGTCAAAATGCGTCTAACTATATGCTACAACACAATGGTAAGCCTTGGGTTTATGTGTTGATACCCCATGATGCGATCGCCCAAAATATGACTCTCACAGGTTTAAGCGATGCCTTCGGCAAGCGCAGCTATCGCTTTTAAACAAAGTAACAGGTGATAAGAATTATCATCGTTGACTCATCTTTTTCTCTAGTTCGGAAGGACTAATAGATTCATAATGTTCAAAAGGTTGATGAATCCAAGGATTATCCGGCAAATAATCAGTATAGTAATCAGGCACAATAATAGAACAAGCTTTATACCAAATTACAGCGGTGCGAACTTCTGCAATGGGGGATTGTCCATAGGAGTATAACCACGGAACTGTTTTTTGAAGAGTGACACCAGAATCTACTAAATCATCTACAAGCAGAATCCGCGAACCTAAATTTTCACTAGTCATGGTTAACTGACGGGAAATAATTAAATTATTTCTCTCTTGTTTACCCATGTCGCTGTAAGATGAAGTAGATAAAATTGCCAAAGGTTGATTGTAGATACGGGAAAGAATATCTCCTACACGCAGTCCCCCCCTAGCTAAACAGACAATTTGGTTAAATTCCCAGCCTGATTGATAAATTTTAACGGCTAATTGTTCAATTTTGTGGTGATAATCTGGCCAAGAAATGTAAAGGTCTGACATAGGAATAAAAAAGTGTGTTAATAATTGTCAATTATCAATTCATAAGGGTGTAATTCATGGTTAAATACAATTCCGATAACAAGGATTTTCACCAATCGCTAACCAGTCAAAAATTAGATTTAAAAACTAAATTAGCTTATGGGGCTGGAGATTTGGGTCCTGCGATTACTGCAAATATTGCTGTCTTTTACATGATGGTTTTCTTTACTAATGTAGCAGGAATTTCAGCAGGTTTGGCAGGTAGTATTTTAATGATTGGTAAAATTTGGGATGGTATTAATGATCCTATTGTCGGAATGTTGACTGATAAAACCCAATCCCGGCACTGGGGTCGTCGTCTACCTTGGCTTTTATATGGGGCAATTCCTTTTGGTGTTTTCTTTTTCTTACAATGGATTGTCCCCCAATTTACTGCGGATAAAAACATTAATGTTTGGTGTTTATTTTGGTATTATGTAGTGATTGGGATTGTCTCTCAGGCATTTTATACCGTTGTAAATTTGCCTTATACAGCCATGACTCCTGAATTAACTCAAGATTATGATGAACGGACTAGCTTAAATAGTTTTCGGTTTACATTTTCTATTGGTGGCAGTATTTTATCATTAATTTTATCAAAAATTATTTTCTCACAAATTAGCGATCGCCAACAACAGTATTTAGTTTTAGCCGCAATTTGTACTGTAATTTCTATTTTATCTTTGTATTGGTGTGTTTATGGTGTGCGCGATCGCATTTTGGCTTTTGAAGCTAAACGTATACAATTACCAAAAGAGGTAGAAATTCCCTTTTTTGAACAGCTAAAAATCGTCTTTACTAATAAACCCTTTCTCTTTGTAATTGCTATCTATCTTTTTTCTTGGTTAGGTGTGCAAATCACAGCCAGCATTATTCCCTATTTTGTAGTTAACTGTATGAAACTGAAAGAGGGTGATGTCCCCACAGTGATGATTGCAGTCCAAGGAACGGCTTTATTTATGTTATTTATTTGGAGTTATTTAAGTCAAAAAATTGGTAAAAAACTGGTTTATTTTCTAGGAATGAGTTGCTGGATTATTGCTGCTGGTGGATTATTTTTCTTACAACCTGATCAAATTGGTTTAATGTATATAATGGCTATAATGGCAGGTGTGGGAGTTTCTACAGCTTATCTAATTCCCTGGTCAATGATACCTGATATTATTGAATTAGATGAATTACAAACCGGACAAAGACGAGAAGGAATTTTCTATGGTTTCATGGTTTTAATGCAAAAATTTGGTTTAGCTTTGGGGCTATTTTTAGTCGGTAATACTTTACAAGCTTATGGTTTTCAAGAAGCTGTTATTGGACAAAGTTCCTTACCTGTACAACCAGAATCTGCACTTTTAGCTATTCGTATCGCTGTAGGACCCATACCAACAGTTTGTTTAATAGCAGGTTTAGTTTTAATGTACTTTTATCCCATTACCCGCGAAATGCACGCAGAAATAATGCTAAAACTACAAGAAAAACAGGAGAGAATATAAAGCATTAGGCAGTTATAATACCAATTATCTTATCAATATGTACCAAGTTAGATAAGAAACGAACCACGAAGGAGCGAAGGACGCGAAGAAAGAAAAAATAAGAAAGAAATAAAAGATCAAAAAATTCAGCCCAGGCTCACAAAGAAATGGTATAATTATTGAGATAATTGTTTTAATATCCAGAATTATCTTTAAGTGATTATATTTTTAAGTTAAAATAATCAAGCATGACAACACTTTCGACGCAGATACAATTTACATAATGAACGCTACACAAGAACAACTAAAACTCAAATTAACACAGGCTTTAGTG
The DNA here is from genome assembly GCA_001672075.1 of Anabaena sp. CRKS33. Taxonomy (GTDB): domain Bacteria; phylum Cyanobacteriota; class Cyanobacteriia; order Cyanobacteriales; family Nostocaceae; genus Dolichospermum. The sequence continues at coordinate 2,477 of LJOT01000162.1, read as the reverse complement.
GCTGCTTTTGGTACAGATTACACCAATACAGATCCAATTTTAGTGGCTGCGAGTAATCCTAAATTTGGTGATTATCAAGCTAATGTGGCTTTATCCTTGAGTAAAAAATTAGGAAAGCCACCCCGAATCATTGCTGGGGAAATTGTCAGTAAATTAGATATATCTGATATTTGTGAACCTCCAGAAATCGCAGGACCCGGTTTTATTAACCTCAAATTACAAACATCTTATCTCGAAGCACAACTTAACGCCATTCAATTAGATTCTAGATTAGGAATACCTAAAGCGACAATTCCCCAAAAGCAAATTGTGGATTTTTCTAGTCCGAATATCGCTAAAGAAATGCACGTTGGACATTTACGTTCTACGATTATTGGTGATTCCATTGCCCGGATTTTAGAATTTTGTGGTCATGATGTTTTAAGATTAAATCATGTTGGTGATTGGGGTACGCAGTTTGGGATGTTAATTACCTATTTGCGGGAAGTTTATCCAGAAGCACTCACTACCGCAAATGCTTTAAATATTGGCGATTTAGTTAATTTTTACCGCCAAGCTAAACAACGATTTGACGAAGATCCGGTTTTTCAAGAAAGTTCCCGTCAAGAAGTTGTGAGATTACAAGCTGGTGCGGAAGATACACTTCATGCGTGGAAATTATTATGTGAACAATCTCGACAGGAATTTAAAATCATTTATGATTTACTGAATATCAAATTAATAGAAAGAGGTGAATCTTTTTATAATCCCTTATTATCAAAAGTTGTGGAAGATTTAGCAACAACGGGATTATTAGAATCAAGTCAAGGGGCAAAATGTGTTTTCTTGGATGGTTTTACAAATAGAGAAGGTAATCCTTTACCCCTAATTGTCCAAAAAACTGACGGTGGTTATAACTACGCAACCACAGATTTAGCAGCCTTACGTTATCGCATTCAAGAAGATCAAGCCAAGCGGATAATTTATGTGACAGACGAAGGACAATCTAACCACTTTGCCCAATTTTTCCAAGTAGCAAAAAAAGCAAATTGGATTCCTGAAGATGTGGAATTAGTTCATGTTCCTTTTGGGTTAGTATTAGGTGAAGATGGTAAAAAATTCAAAACTCGTTCTGGGGATACTGTGCGGTTACGAGATTTATTAGATGAAGCTATTAACCGCGCTCGTGCAGACATAGAAAAGAGATTACAAGAAGACGGACGCACAGAAACAGAAGAATTTATGCAAAATGTCGCGGAAGTTGTGGGGATTAGTGCGGTTAAATATGCAGATTTAAGTCAAAATCGCACCAGCAGTTATGTCTTTAGTTATGACAAAATGTTATCTCTAAAGGGCAATACAGCCCCTTATCTTCTCTATGCTTATGTAAGGATTCAAGGTATTAGTCGTCAAGGGAATATTGACTTTACCAACTTGGGAATAAATCGCCAAATCTTACTAAAAGAAGATGCAGAATTAACTTTAGCTAAACATCTCTTGCAACTTGATGAAGTGATTAAGGAAGTAGAACAGGATTTATTACCAAATCGTTTGTGTGATTATTTGTATCAACTCAGCGATAAGTTTAACAAATTCTATGAAAATTGTCCTGTTCTCAAATCAGAAGAACCTGCTAGAACTTCACGGTTAATGTTATGTGATTTAACTGCAAAAACTCTCAAGTTGGGATTATCTTTGTTAGGAATTAAGGTATTAGAAAGGATGTAAATAGAAGCAGTGGTTAAGGGTTTAGCTTTTGCTAAATCCTCACATAATATCAAACAGATTCAATATTTTCTTGATAATATTCCGGTATTGTTCTAAATTTATCCATTGCTAAATTTCATCTTTATATTGACAACTCCTGATGTAATATCATAAAATAGAGAGGGTTAAGGTTTATCAAAAATAAATTATGGGAATTGAAGAATTATTACTACCATTTCGAGAAGAAATATTCAAGATTGCCACTAAATATGGTGCTGATAATTTGCGGGTTTTTGGTTCTGTTGCTAGAGGTGAAGCAACAGCAGATAGTGATATAGATTTTTTAGTAGAATTAAAACCACAAAGTAGTTTATTTGATTATATTGGTTTAATGCAGGATTTAGCAGCATTGCTAGGACGAAAAGTAGATATTGCTGAACCTGATAATTTACATGAATTAATTAGAGATAAAGTATTAGGTGAAGCTGTACCGTTGTGAAAGATGAGCGTTTATATTTAAGTAATATTCAAGAATGTATTTAACCGATAGAGGAATATACAAAAGGTGGTAAGGAACATTGAACAGAATTTATCTGATTTAAAAAGACAAGTTACAGCGATTATAGAAAATTTATAACAGATGGTAAGGGTTTATCATTGCTAAACCCTGCTAATATATTTTAATGTTATTGAATATTAAGCCACCTTCATTAATTGTTCCAAAGATTTAACTACAGGTAAAGGTTTACCATCTTCTTGATATTCGGCAATTAGCATTTCTATAACTTCCT
>LJOT01000446.1 GCA_001672075.1 Anabaena sp. CRKS33 | reverse complement strand
GGATCATCATTGGTAATTGTCCCTGTGACTGCATTTGTTGTGCCAATGGTGTAACCAGTTCCAGAAGCTAAAGTTAAGGCAACGGTTTCATCACTTTCTACCGTGCTGTCAGTGGTCGGGTCAACTGTGACTGTAGCTATGGATGAGTTAGCAGCAAAGGTGACAGTTTTGGTGGTGCCGATGGTGGAAATGCCAGTGTAGTCTGTGTCCAGGGTGGCAGTTCCGCCGACGGTGTAATTGACAGTGAGGGCATTGCTCGTGACTCCGGTGCGGGTGAAGGTGTAAACTAAGTTGGTTGTACCATCTTCTAAGACGCTACTTGGTGATACTGCTTAAACCTCAGTTTAATAAAGTTTAATAACTGGATAACTTTTGATAGCGATCGCATTATACCCCGCATTATACCCACCGGGGGCGATCGCTTACACTACCAGCTATCGGATACTAATAATTAGGTTGCCGACACTGAATACTAGGATCTAAAAGTCGAGTAGAAAGGCACGACTGATATATTAATGAGTCATTACGCATTTTTTGCATATCTAGTTTAGACTTTTCAATTTTACCATCCGTATAACCCCAATCATAACAGTTACGACTGCGTTCATTTTCGTATGTATTGTTAAGTATACCTCCATTAAAACCCGCCGACCAACCACTGGAGTAAGCTGTTTTCCTAGAGGAATGATTTTGACAAGTTTGACGTGGATGAGAAGATTGAGCAATTAAGATAGTCTGACCTTTTCTGAAAGTTTCTCTGTTAGTTGGGAGTTGATGAACTACAAGCAATTCCGATCTGTTTTGTGCTTGTACCAAGTTGATATTTCCGGCTAATACAGAAGTGATGACAGTCGTAGTCATCAACAACTTTTGAAATGTGTTCATGAGTATTTCCTTTGAGTAAGATTTTCCCGATATTAATTATTCTTTTGGCTGTAAACCTAATTCACAAAGCGTTTTTGCTTCATCAACAGAGTAATTTTGCTCTAACTCTATTTGTGGTTTTGAACACCAACCCTGTCTAAACCACTCGTAGGAACGTCTACCTCCAAACTCGCGCCGACTGTCACTTTGTCTTTTATATTGACCTTCTGTGTGGGCGCTACATCCTTTGTCTCTCCAGCTTTTACCCTCTAGCCATCTTGTATCACTGTCACCTAAATCAACTAAATAACGTCCATTAGATTGGGAAACTGATTTAGCAACATATTTTTTACTTATCAAACGTTGAACACATTCAGCTAGATTGCTTTTTTGACACTGTGCTAATGCTGTATCTGGAGAAACACCTAAATTTGTATATTGTTGAACGCACTGAAGAACTGCTGCATCTTGAGCTTGAACCAACGTTTCACCCAGAGGAAGACTAAGAAATGATCCTATGGTTGTAGCAGCGATAATGAGTTTAGATAACTGATTCATGGTAATGTCCTGATATAAATAGTTAAAGGCTAAACAGGATAACTTTTGATAGCGATCGCATTATACCCCGCATTATACCCACCGCAGGCGATCGCTCAGATTACGCTATCTTGGTTAATTAATTCATTGTTTGGTTAAACGAGTACCTGTGTCCAAATTCAGCAAACCCTCTGGAATTATTTGATATTTTCTCTCCCCAGATAATCCTGCTGAACTTCTCACCCGAACATAAATTAAATCTCCGGTACGTTTCCAAATACCTTCGATATTGGTAATTCTTGTCCGCGGACGGGTGTAACCACTGTTAATGAAAGATGAGCATTTTTCTAGAAAATCCCCACTGTCATAAAAGAACGAAATACAGTCTTGCTTTATTCCTACATCACTGTCATTCTTAGTTGAATTATAAGCAGCAATTAATTTGGGGCTATTTTGTGCTTGAGTTGTGTGAATATTCCACCCCAATATAGAAAATATGACGGTGGTGGTCATTAGTAATTTATGCAGCTTTTTCATCGTGATATCCTTAATTACTAAACAGTAAGAGAAAGTTTTATCTAGGATTGTAAATCCTACAGCACAAATCAATAGATTTACCAGGAACACGCTTGGGTGTACTGTAACTTATAGATTTATAAGAGTTAACTCCTACTACTTGAATAGTCACAGATATGTCCTGATTGATATTTTTAATTGTGATCCAATTTGCAAAAAGATTATAAAATCCTCCAGGGAGTGGATTTT
>LJOT01000161.1 GCA_001672075.1 Anabaena sp. CRKS33 | reverse complement strand
AAAATTACTCAAGGGACGTTTCACAATTAACCCTCCATTCCTCCCATCACCAAACTGAGTACAGTTTTGGTGGGGGTCTCCTGGAGGAGGTTTAGATGACTTTAAAATTAGATACCCTAGCTTACACTAATCAACTGCGAAAATTACCACCAGAACATAAACTCATTTTTGCATTTACCACTCTGATTATTTCTCTTTGTAGTCATCCTTTAGTGCAAATTTTGATAGTAATTTGGATGAGTATTTGGACAGTAATTTATGCCAAAATTCCCGCTGGAATTTATTGGCGCTTGTTAATATTCACCATACTTTTTTGTTTGACAAGTTTACCAGCATTAATGGTCAATGGAGTTATAGTTTCTCATCTAGAAATTGTCAAATTAGATTCATTTTACGGGTTAAATTTTGGAAACTTCTATATTTATATTAGTCGGAGTGGCTGCATTCAAGCATGGGGGATTTTAACTAGAGCATTAGCTTCTGTTTCTTGTTTATATTTTCTCATGTTAACTGTCCCGTTTACAGAAATTTTGCAAACTCTACGTTGGTTAAGATTTCCAGTGCTTTTAACTGATTTGTTATTACTAATTTATCGGTTTATTTTCATTTTGCTAAAAACAGCCAATGAATTATGGACAGCACAAAATTCTCGTAGTGGCTACCGCAATTGGTATACTAGCATGAAAAGTTTAGCATTATTAATCGGACAATTATTGCAGCGAACTCTACAACAATATAGTCAATTTTCCCTGGGACTGCAAGCACGAGGTTTCGCAGGAGAATTGCGATTTTGGCATCCCCGTCGTTATCGTTTATCTCCACGATATACCATGGAAGCAATTTGTGGCTGTGTAATATTAATAGGATTAGAAATTTGTCAAAATGCAGGAATATTTACTCGAATTTGAGCAGGTATATTACACCTATCCCGGTTCAGAAAGGCTACAAAAACCAGCTTTAAATGCTTTAAATATGAGGATTCCTTCTGGGAAAAAGTGTGCCTTAATTGGTCAAAATGGTTGTGGTAAAACTACACTTTTCTTATTAGCTAATGGACTTTATAAACCTAATTCTGGAATTGTCAAATGGTGTGGTGAAGCATTAATTTATAATCGTCAATATCTCAGTAAAATCCGGCAAAAAGTCGGTTTGGTATTTCAAGATCCTGAACAACAATTAGTAGCTTCTACAGTTGAAGAAGATATATCTTATGGTTTGTGTAATTTAGGTTTACCCACAGCAGAAATTCAACAGCGAGTAGAACAAATATTGGATGAATTTGAATTAACCAATTTAGCAGAAACACCAGTACATCATCTCAGTTTAGGGCAGAAAAAAAGAGTTTCTATTGCTGATATTATGGTACTAAAACCGCAACTTTTAATATTAGATGAACCAACGGCATACTTAGATATTAAACATACTAAAAACTTGATGAAAACCCTCAAAAAAATTCATCAACATGGTCATACTTTATTAATGGCCACCCACGATTTAGATTTAGTCTATCGCTGGGCAGATTGGGTTTTTGTCATGGATAAAGGACAATTGATGTTAGAAGGAAAACCAGAAGATGTATTTAGCCAACGGACACTTTTAGAAGAATTAGAATTGGGTGTACCATTAATATATGAAATGTTGTTTAATGGGTTATCTCCTGAAGAGGGAATAATTATAGAACGACTCCGAAAACGGATATTAAAGGATGTTTGAAAATGGAATTTACCGTAATATATTGTAGGTTGGGTTAAGCGACAGCGCAACCCAACAGAGTTCCGAAAATCTTGGAACTGTAACTCAACAAAGTTCCGAAATTTTGGAATTGCAACCCAACGAAGTTCCAAAAATCTTGGAACTGTAACTCAACAAAGTTCCGAAAATCTTGAACCTGTAACTCAATAAAGTTCAGAAAATGTTGGAAGTGCAACCCAACAGAGTTCCAAAAATGTTGGAACTGTAACTCAACAAAGTTCCAAAAATGTTGGGTTTCCTTGCGTCAACCCAACCTACTTAGAAGTGAAATGTCAATAGACAGTCTGTAAAACATTTTTTAATTCTGTTAATAAACTAAAAAAGGGATTATTTATAGTAAATTAGTTAATTAAAATCTCTGTGGAAATTGGATATGCAGCTTCAAGAAGTCCCTAATATTGCAGTAATTGTTGGTGAAAATGCCGTTACCCTTTCTCAATTACCTTCTGTGTGGCAAGATATTGCTAAAGGTAGGGCAAATGTGAAACTCAGTGACCCAAAAATCTATGTGGAAATGGCGCAGTTATTTCAATATAAACTGCAATATGGTGATGTTGACTTGTTTAATGAACGTCCCCAATTATTTCATTTAAAACACTCATTTTCTGAGCTATTTGGGCAAATGGCACGAGAAACCCTAGAATTTTATGGACATGATTTTATGGTTCATAATTATCCAAATTTTGGAGAAGTTTTAAGTAATTTAGAATCAAAAGGTTGTGAATACAGTGACGAAGTCAAAGTAGCGCGTATTGGATTAGAACTTTTCCATGAATTTGGTTATGATCTACCAGCAAGTTTTTATCATCTCCATTTAGCGCCAATTTATCGAGATCATGTATTTGAAGAAAGAGCTTTAAGATTTGATCAACGAGATATAGAACACAAACGTCCTTGGGATGCTATACTACACGCGGGTAAGGTATTTGCCATGCAAATGAAAGTACAAAGTATCGCCTCCAAATACGGTTTTACCTATCAACATGGCTGTGGTTGTAACTCTCATCTATCATCCATTGATCAATCTTATGGTACATTTGAGTATGAATTAAGTTCGGAAAAACGTCAACGCTGGATTCGGAGTTTTATCTGGACAGCTTGGTATGAATATGCAATATTTCCCATTGTGCCAAATACCAGTTACCTGATTTAATCAAAAGACAATTTGTTAAAGAAGTGGGAGATTTACATCTCCCATTCATGATTTATCTGATGATGTTCAAAAATTTAATTACTTCATACACCGAATAGTGTGTAGATACAGTCTGATTATTGCTAATTTGCCAAAAAACTTGTTCAGATTTAGAAATAACTTTTACTGTGATTTGTGTAGACTTACCACCTTGTAGAACTATAAATCCAACTCTTTTTAAAGCGCGAATTGTCCAAATAGCAGCAACACCCTCACCTATTAACTTAACTTCCCTCTTGTATGGTGTATGCAGATGAAATTCCCCAGAAAAGACATCAAATTCCACACCTTCACTGCGGAAAGTATCAGTAAATATACCATTTAATATCAAATCTTCCGGTGCGCCAACCTGTAGAATACCATTATTTCCTAACAGCCAAATTTTATCAGCAAGACGTAAAGCTAAATCCAAATCATGGGTAGAAAGGAGAATTGCTTGATTTGTATCCCTGGCTAATTGACGTAATAATTGCATAATTTCTACCCGACGTGGTAAATCTAAAAAAGCTGTTGGTTCATCCAATAACATAACAATAGGTGACTGAGCCAAAGCGCGAGCAATCATAATTTTCTGTCGTTCACCATCACTTAATTCACTAACATTACGTTGGGCTAAATTTACTGCTCCCACTGATTTTATTGCCCAATTAATAATATTTTCATCTTCAGATGATAACCTTCCCCACCAGTCAGTATAAGGATATCTTCCCATAGTCACCAAACTATAAGCCGATAACATTCCCACATCAATTTTTTCAGTCAATACTAAACTTAAACGTTTGGCTAATTGTTGTGGTGGTAACTGATAAATATTATCTTCTAAAAGTTTAACTTCTCCGGCAATTGGTGGTTGCATTCCCGCCAAAGTTCTTAATAAAGTAGACTTACCAGCACCATTAGGACCAAGTAGACAAACTAATTCTCCAGTTTGCAAAGATACACAAATATTAGATGCAACATTGCGAATAGTTTTTTGGGAAGTCTTATAACCAATAGTCAAATTGTGAGTTGTCAGAATTGAGGTATTCATGAAGTAAAAGATTTTTTGGAATTACGTTGTAGAATTACCCAAGTAACAACAGGAGTTCCCATTAAAGCTGTAATAGCATTTAAAGGTAAAACCATTTGACTGATTAAAAGTTGGGAAAACAAATCAGCAAATAAAGCTAAAATTGCCCCCATAATTATGACACTAGGGATTAATATCCGATGATCAGAAGTGTTAAAAAGACTACGACAAAGGTGAGGAATTGCTACACCTAAAAATGCTATTGGTCCACAAAAAGCAGTAATCGCTCCTGCTAATATAGAAGCACTGCTAATTACAGAAAATCTGGTTTTTTCTACTGTTAACCCTAAACTGCGTGCATAAGATTCACCTAATAGAAGTGCATTTAAAGATTTTGATTGCAGCACGGCAATTAATAACCCTACACCAATAACTGGAGTTAAAATAGCTAATTGTTGCCAAGTTACCCCTGTAAAACTGCCAAAAGTCCACATTATATAACTTTGAATCCGTTCTTTTGAGCTAAATTGCAATAAAATACTTACCATTGCACTTGTTGCATATCCAAATAATAAACCTAAAATCAACAGTGTCATTGTATCTTGTACACGACGAGAAACAACTAACATTAACCCTAATACTGATGCCGCACCAAAACTTGCAGCGGTAACTAAACTAAAATCACCAATTATTCCTAAATCATTTAATAATGTTGGTGCAGTCACACTTGCTGTCAACAAAACTAACGCTACTCCTAAACTAGCGCCGGAACTTATTCCTAATACAAACGGTCCAGCTAAAGGATTTTTAAATAGAGTTTGCATTTGTAAACCACTGACACCTAAAGCTGCACCAGCTAAAATTGCAGTTAAGGCTTTAGGTAAACGAAACTTGAAAATAATACTTGTCCATGTTGTTTTTTCTGCTTCTTGTCCGAGTAAAATTGTAATTACCTGATTAATAGGAATATCCACAGCACCTAAGGCTAAATCTAGTAAAAACGCCAAAACCAAACCTAGCAGTAAAATTGAAAAAACTAGAGCCTTGATTCGAGTTGCAGGTTTTTGGTGTAATAAAGAATTTGATAGTTGAGGTTTTGTAATTAACATTATTGACTAAGTTTCCGGTAATAAAAAAACTGATGATTTTTTAATATTTCAGGATGAAATATTTTGATCAAATCCGATAAAACTACATCTGGATTACTAATTCCACCTTGCCAGTAATCATTACCACCATTAGCATTAACACGAGCATTATTATTATAAAGGTTTCCTATTTTGAAAGCCTTATAATCACCATAGCGATTATCTTCCGTAATCACATCTTTTAAAGTTTGCCAAGATTGTCTAAGATTCAACCAATAATCAGCATTAACAGCACGTTCAAAAACAGTTTCAAAAGATATAGGTAAACTACCAGAAGATTGATCTTGACTCCAGAGATAATTTGCACCTGCGTCAGCGAGATATTTGGCTACATAACTATTACCACCTGGCGTGTACCAAGTTCCCTTAAAATTGAAACCTACAAACACAGTTGGACGATTTTTAACCCCTTTGGCTTTAACAGCGATATCTTCGTATTTCTTAGCAATTGTAGCAAAGATTTTTTCCGACTCTTTTTCCTTGTTAAAAAATAAAGCAGTAAACTTCAACCATTCACTTCTTCCCAATGGTGTATCCTCCATATACTCAGAATTTATTGCCACTTTCAAACCAGCTTCTAGTAACTTAGGAAAACTATCAGTTTGTTGATTTCCAGTGCCAAAAGTGGTAATTAATTCAGGATTAAGTTCTAAAATTTTCTCCACATTCACAGTAGAATTATTCCCAACAGATACCAACTTACCAGCCTTAATTTTGTCAATAAAATCTGGTGTAGTTACTTGTTTGATATCACTAACAGCGATTAACTTATCAACAACATTTAACTTAGAAAAATGTGGTAAATGAGTGGTAGAGAGAGAAACCACAGAATTTACAGGAGTAGTAAATACTTGGGATTTCTCAAACCCTGGTGGTATTGGTGTACCACATTGAACTAAAACATACTTTAAACTTGTTTTAGCGTCTTTCCAAGGATTTTTAATCGTTACGACTTTGTAGTTTTTATAATATTTAACTGCAAAGCCTTTTGCATGAGTGACCTTAACCTTATTGGGAAAATAATCAACATTGGAATCATAATTTTGAACACAGGCATTGTTAGGAGAATTAACAATTAGACTATTCTCAGAACCTTGACAAGAAACAACTAAGATAGCAACTAAAAACAACTGACATAGAAAAATAATCCCCTTATACTTTTGAGAAATCATCTTCCATATTATTGTTAATTCCCTTTGCCCCTTTGTGCCTGTGCGTGAAAAAATGACCCCAGAAAAACACCAACTAAGGATATATATATTCAACAACCTTATTCCCCTCAAGTAAATGTTCCTGTACAATTCTTTCTGCAACTTCCGGCTTAACACGACTGTACCAAGTTTTATCAGTAGAATGATAAACAACAGGCCCTAACTTACAAACTTGTAAACAACCACTTGTTCTCACTTCCAAATCTAATCCCGCTTTTTCAACAGCAGCTTTTAAAGCATCAAAAGTAGGTTGCCATTTTCGAGAAGGATAACAACGACCAGAAGTACAAACTGCAATATAGCCACATTTGAAAGGATTTTTAGAAAAAGGAATGGGGTTTTTACCTAATACATAAATATCTCTAAGTTCCTGATAAAAAACTAACTTTGTAAAATCGGCCTTGCCTTCAGGAAGTAAATTTTCATCTTCTACATAGGGATTAGGTAAAAATATTGTCATAGCCTTTTCACCAGCACCATTCCAAAGTTGAATACCCCAACTTCTGGGTTCTCCTTGGGGATTTATCCGTCTATAAAATGCACCCTTACTAATCAAACGTTGCTGTCTTACTTCGATAGAAGTTTCAGCATTAGGACCACCTAGCGTTTCCTCAATACATAAGTGAAAATGCCAATCTCTAGTAATAACAGTTAAATATCCATCATAGAGAACACACTTTTTAGGTGCTTCCTGAAACTCCAGTTCCAAAACACTACCTTGTTCCAAATGTCCCAAACCAACTTGATGCCAATTTTCTTGAAATAAAGTATAAGCTAAACAAGCCAGAACATCACCTTGACAATCAAAAAACTCATACTCAATTTGCCAATCATTTCCCGTAGCTTCAATTGTTTTTTCATTTACTGGTGTTACCCAACAATTAAAATCAGCCATAAAAAACTCTCCTTGTATTAAAACGTAGAACTCAAACCAACTTGAAAACCTCTCCCTCCGTCAGGAAAACCAGGAAACAACTGATAACGCTGATTAAAAAGATTTTCCAGGCTACCTGTAACTACCAGTTTATCACTTAAAGGTACAAGCAGTTTAAAATCAAAAGTGGTATAACCAGATAAAAATTCTGTATTTGTATTATTAGTTGGATATCCATTTAAGGAATTCATTAATAAACCCAAATACAAACCTTGGGGAGTTTCATAAGAAACTCCCAAATTTAATTTATCGGCACCAGCAAAACGCAATTCTTTGTTAATTTCTGCCGCGTTAGAACTCTTAAAAATGCGCGGATCATTGGCAGTGTAATTAACAAAAGTATAAATATTTTTAGCAACTTGTAAATTCAAAGTGGCCTCAATTCCCGTAGTTTCCACTAGCCCGATATTTTCCCAAGTTCCCGTATTACCATTTACGGGTGGTGTCAGTCTCTTAAAGGCAATTGTATCCGATACATTATTTTTGAAAAAGGTTAATCTTGCTAAACCAATATTACCAAGTTTTTGGTCAATACCAATATCAAAACTATCACCTCTTTCTGGTTTAAGTTCTGGGTTGCCAATATTGCTAGGATTGACATTAAATAAGTTAGCAATAATGGGAACTCGGAAATTCTGAATGTAATTTGCTCTTAAGGTAGTTGAATCAGAAACAGCATATTTTGTTCCCACAGAAGGAGAGGTAACTGAACCATTTACCAAACTGCTAAAATCTTGACGTAACCCTACATTTACGGTCAAATTAGGGATTAATACTACTTCATATTTGGTAAATAATGCTCCTTGATTAATGTCATTGTCATAATTTAATGTTTCTTTATTTGTAGAATAACTAAAAGAAGTATTCCTAACATTGACATTTCGATAGTCAAAGCCATAAACTAAACTTTGATTTTTAGCAAAATTCCAACTGTGTGTAGTTTGAATTCCGTAGGAACCTTGGTTAGTTTGAAAGCGATTTTGAGATGAAACTGAACCACTAGGATCAAAACGAGTATTCAAAAAATCACCATAAACTCTAGCTGTTAATAAAGAATCATCTCCACCTCCTAATTTTGAATTCCAGGTTAAATCAGTCAAAACTTGATCTGTATATTTGCGATTTCTATCTGTAAGCGAATTAAAAAACCCTTGTCCATTGACTGGAAAAGGAATTGGTACTCCTCCTGGTGTTCCTTGTTCTTTATTTAAGTATAAAGTCGAGAAACTGAGAGTATTTCGTTTTCCTAAATCTGCTTCTAATTTGAGATTAAAATTGTTATAAAGTGCATCATTGTTTTTTCGAGTTCCTGAAAAATTAGCTTCAGGAATAGAAAAAGGATAATTATTTTCAGCTTGGGTACGGTTGTAACCTACAACCCAAGAAATATCACCTTTTTTACCGCTATTTTGAATACTCTGTTGGTTAAGTCCATAAGCACCAATATTGACTTTTGCCTCTGTGGTAATTTTCTCTGTAGGACGACGGGTGATAATATTAATTACTCCCCCAATTGCATCAGAACCATAAAGAGTTGAACCTCCTCCTGGTAATACTTCAATTCTTTGAATATTATTAGTTGTAAATTCGGAAAGATCAAAACCACCACTTCCGGCATTATTAATTGGTCTACCATCAAGTAATATTAATACTTGACCAGTATTAGAACCACGAATTAATTGACCACTTAAAGCATTAACTTCTGTTCCTACTGTACCATCACCTAATATACCAGGCAGAAATTTAAGTGCTTCTCTGACAGTTCTTGCACCTTGTGCTTCCATTTCTTCACCCGTAATTACATAAATTGGTCGGGTAGAATCTTTGACTGTTCCTTCCTGACGAAAGGGTGAAAAAACAGGTTCATTTAATAGTTCTCCAATGACATTTATTTCAATATCAGCTTCTTCTGTAGCTGTTGGCGGATTTTGAGTAATTTTCTCTGCGACTGGTTGTTCCTGTTGGGGAATTTCTACTCCTATAACTTTGCAATTCTCACACAATATTCCCAAAGTCATAGTCAGACTAGACGCAATAATTTGAATTCCCAGTTTCACAACTAAATTAGTAGACATTCTTGACCTCAACACCTGTATAACTAAAAATTTGACCAAGGTAAAACTTACAGTATTTTACATGGCACGGTAAAAACTGCAACAATAAGGACGGCAGGAAGCCGCACTGCATTTATATGATAATTATAATCATTATCA
>LJOT01000445.1 GCA_001672075.1 Anabaena sp. CRKS33 | reverse complement strand
GGTTAATCTTGCCAATGACTAATCCCCAAAACCAGTTAGGATCAAGGTAAGCGCAATTGATTTTTCAAGTATCCACTGGAGAGAATTGTTTATGAATCTGGTTGTACTCCAGAACTGGCTAGATAACGCCTCTTTTGCTGTCTTATTCTGTACAATGTTGGTGTACTGGGTGGGGGCGGCTTTTCCGAGTTTATCGCTGACAGCGGCTTTGGGGACGGCTGGAATGGCCATTGCTAATTTGTGTATGGCTACTTTGTTGGGGGCTAGATGGATAGAAGCCGGCTATTTTCCCCTCAGTAATCTCTATGAGTCTCTATTTTTCCTGACCTGGGGAATTACCGCTGTACATCTAATTGCTGAAAATAGTAGTCGTAGTCGCTTGGTTGGTGTTGTCACCGCACCTGTAGCTATGGGAATTACGGCTTTTGCTACTCTGACTCTACCATCAAATATGCAGGTTTCAGAGCCTTTAGTCCCGGCTTTGAAATCTAATTGGCTGATGATGCACGTTAGTGTTATGATGTTAAGCTACTCTGCTTTAATGGTAGGGGCATTGTTAGCGATCGCTTTTTTAATTGTCACTGGCGGAAAAAATATCCAATTACAAGGTAGTTCTGTTGGTAATGGCGGTTATCGAAGTAATGGTTATAAATTAATCAAAGCAGATGAGTTAGAGTTAATCACATCTACAAACACTGCGGAAACTAATGGCTTTTCACGCATGGAAAGCAGTAACAACGGAAATGGCACAGCGGTTTTAGATTTAGTTACAACTACTTCCAGTAAAACTACTGAAAATCTTTCACCTCAACGCCTGAATTTAGCTGAAACCCTGGATAATATTAGTTACCGTATTATTGGCTTAGGATTTCCCCTATTGACTATCGGTATTATTGCTGGTGGGGTTTGGGCTAATGAAGCCTGGGGTTCTTACTGGAGTTGGGACCCCAAGGAAACTTGGGCGCTAATTACTTGGTTAGTTTTCGCGGCCTATCTGCATTCTAGAATAACTCGCGGTTGGCAAGGTAGAAAACCCGCAATTTTAGCCGCTGCTGGTTTTGTTGTGGTTTGGATTTGTTACCTGGGTGTAAATCTTTTGGGTAAGGGTTTACACTCCTACGGTTGGTTTTTGTAATCATCTTACCCAATAACCCCCTTAACTTTTGGGTTGAGGGGGATGTATATTATGTCTTAGCCATTATTTTATTCCTACCCCTATGCTTCCTAGCTTGACACAATTTGCTATCTCGATTTTGTTCATGTTTTTTGTGCTTTCAATACGATACCTAGTTGTGTCCTCGTTTCTCTATTGGTTGCTTTGGGTTCGTCGTCCAAAGTCTTGGGAGAGTCGTCGTCTTCATGATTTGGACGGACGTAAAAGTAAAATCAACAGCGAAATTAAATGGTCACTTTTATCTTGTCTCATTTTTGCTGTACCTGGTGCTTCAATGATGACTCTGATTGTCTCAGGATATACGAAAGTTTATTTTAATCCTTTGGAATATAGTTTATTATATTTACCTTTGAGTCTGTTTATTTATTTATTTCTTCACGATACTTATTTTTACTGGACTCACCGCTGGTTACACATTCCCCGTATATATCGTCGTTTTCATCAAATACATCACGAATCGATTAATCCTACACCCTGGACATCTTTTTCTTTTGACCCTTTTGAGAGTGCTATTCAAGCCATTATTATTCCTATTCTAGTTTTTATTATTCCCATTCACATTAGTATGGTACTTTTATTATTAACCTTAATGACGATATTTGGCGTTGTCAATCATACTGGTTATGAGGTTTATCCCCGTTCTTGGATGAGTGGTTTTTGGGGTAAAAATTGGATTACACCAACCCACCATACACTCCATCATCATAAGTTTAATTGCAATTATGGTCTTTATTTTCGTTTTTGGGATAAATTGATGAATACTGATATTATGATCCGCAAGCTAGGAGGCAATAAAAGCGTGTTTTAAAAGCTAAAATCGGCGATTAGAAAGATACGCATCTACACAGACAAAACCCGCCTACGCAGGTTAGAAATCCTCTCACAGAGATATTTATGTATGCATTAGATTTTAAAACAGCTTCTCATGACATTTATTTGCAAGTTCTCAACAGGAGTTAGGAGTAAAATCTGCTGAATTTTTGATGAGCATATTCTAGG
>LJOT01000797.1 GCA_001672075.1 Anabaena sp. CRKS33 | reverse complement strand
TAAAATCTATCTGGCAGCCCAAAAGCTGAGAACTAATAATCATCATCCCTAAGAATCAAGAATTATCAATCACGCCCATTAAAAGTTTATTAAGTTTATTAAATTACGACTACTTTGATAATTTTGATAATATTGCAAGTAAATAGGTGAACGGAAAAAAACCGACATACAGCAAGTTCAGCTTGAGTGAGGTACACCTTGTGCGGGCAAGATGCCCGCACCACAAGAGTTTTATTATTAATATCTGTACTTCATAAGATCGGAAACTGCTGTAAGTAATGAAAAGTAAAGTTACCCAAAACCTGTTCCCTGTTCCCTGTTCCCTTGTCATAACGACAATTTTTAACGCCAACCTACTTAAGTATTGAATTTGATCAAATTCTTAGGCTTTAATATATGTAAAGGCTACTTACCAAAATTGATTTATGACAACTACCATCAACCATGCCCCTGATTTGGCTTCTCGCTTTATTAATGGCATTTTAGCGATTAAACCCCTAGCAAACCTGGCCAAACACCAAGCCCGACAAATGATGATTAAACGGGCAGAAAAAATAGGTGTACCCTGG
>LJOT01000796.1 GCA_001672075.1 Anabaena sp. CRKS33 | reverse complement strand
AAAAAATACCATTGTATAAAAACAATAACACAATATTAGGTTAGGCAAAATGCCCAACCTATGAAATAGCAAAATCAGAAATGTAGAAATGTCTCTACAGTCTCTACACTAAATTAACTCAATTCAAAAACACGGAACCACTGATTGCTTGCACGGGAGAAGATAATGGCAAAAACTTCTCTACTAGCAACTCCTGGAAAGTTTTGACATCATTTTGCCAGTTACCAATTACTTGTTGTAAATCTTGGATTTTTTCGGTGATGGTGTTACCTAATAGAGGATAATTTAAGTTACCAGAAAATAAAATTGCTGGTGTTACCTGTTCCCCAGATTGAACATTTACTTGATTAATAGCTAAATTCAAAACTCCCCGCTTTAAGGGGTAACTTAACTCCAAAGAAGCATTGACTTTACTCCCTCCAAATTCCTGCCATGAACCAGGAGATAAAAGCTTACCACATATATAATGGTAAGCATCCTCTGCTGATGCAAAACCGACAAATCCTTTGGGGTTAATTCCCACTGCTTGATACTCTATTTGAGATAACTTTTCTATTAATTGACTCGCA
>LJOT01000795.1 GCA_001672075.1 Anabaena sp. CRKS33 | reverse complement strand
TAATATCAGCTTGACTAAAGTTCGCACCTGTTAGATTTTGACCTTTAAAAGAGCGTCCCCGAAGATATTGACCGCTGTAGTCTGGTGACATAATCGCGTCAGCAAGAAATTATCTATTAGATTGTACACTTATTTGCGAGTATTATTCCAGGTTTTAGTCAAATTATGTTAAATTTTGTGAAATTTGCCTATTACTACATCCTTAACTCAAGAGATAAATAGAAATGTCACAAGAAGAGTTTCAACAAAAAATCTTAAATTCACTCGCAGAATTAAAAACTGATGTGGCAAAATCAAATGAGAAATTTGAGGTATACAGTCAAGCTACACAGTCACTGGTTAATTTCGCTTTCGGTTTGATTGCCAGCACTACGATAATTACGGTGGTGTCGTCAGTTTTTAAGCGGTAATTTCTGAACGCGTTCTGAACACCAATTACGCAATAGATAGAAGTTGATAAAATCAGCGGTTGGAAACCGCGTCTACACGGGCAAAACCTGCCTACGCAGGTTAAAAATACCATTAACAAAGTTTAACCAAACCATCAAAAAAGTCCCTTGTCAAAATATAT
>LJOT01000444.1 GCA_001672075.1 Anabaena sp. CRKS33 | reverse complement strand
TGCTGTTTTTGTTTTGCGTGGCATGGCAGATACAATTAAGCTTAGGGTTGATAAACGAAATATATTTATTATTTTAAGTTACTTTTGACAATCATCAGGCTTATCAGGTCGTAAACCTAATTTTCTACTTAGTTCTGGATCATAACAGGCTTTTTCCCAATTTTTGGCAGATTTGATTTGTTCAGGAGTGAGATTTTGCGCTCCAATAAAATCAGCACAAATAGTTTTTTTAGAACTGGTAGATTCATCAAATATATTACCACATATTATGGCATTTTTGAAGTTTGTATTTTCTAGATTCGCTCCTTGAAATTTTGCGTCTGGAAGTTCTGCTTCCTCAAGATTAGCTAGGTAAAGATTTGCGTTTTGAAATTGAGCTTCTTTAAGGTCTGCTTTTGCAAAATTAGCATCAATTAGATTAGTTTCTCGCAAGTCTATTTCAGATAGACGAGCATTATAAAAGCTTGCTTGATAAAGGTTAGCTTTTCTCAGACTGCTACATTTATTTTCTTCACACTCTAATAGTGAATTTTTAAAACTTGTGTGAGCAAGCTGTCCTTTCTCTAATTTAATTCCACTTAAATCCGCTTCATCAACAACTAAATTCCATAATTTAACACCATCTTTATTCAAGTCTTGTAAAGCTTCAATTCTACCACCACTAGCTGTTTGTTTACTAGCAGAGTTAATAATTGACCAAGCTTGATAATGGTCTTGTTGTTGTCTTTTTGGTGCTTCTTGAAAGTATTTAAACAAAGTAATTGCTAAACTGATTAATACTCCCTTTTCTAATGATGTCAATAATACGGTTTTTAGTAATCCTAGTTTGATCTTTGTAGGAAAATTTAAAAACCAATTTACCCATTCTATTAATGACCACCATGTTTTTGGATATTGGGGAATATGTTCTTTATTTTGAAGATATGTTTCATATAAACGACGATAACTTTCAGCAGATAAACCAGATTTTTCTGCCTCTTTTTCTAACAATGCAAAGTGATATTCACGAGTTAAAGGATCAGAAATTTCTGTAATAATCAAAAATTTTTCTCGCAATTCTTTAACTTCTGCTATTTCTTGCAAATGTAAATGTTTGTCCACTTGAGAACTATTCTGTTGTTTAGATTTATCTGTACTCATTGCTAAAATATATCTTCGTAATTTTTTAAGAATATGCAAAGATTGTAAATGCTAAGAGAGACATTTTATCAAAACGTCTCTACATTCTGTTTCTATCAGGTGTCAATTGATTATCCAAAAATTTCTCTGCATTTTTGACAAGCTTCAGCTTGCCCAGTCCTTCGGCAAATATTATCACATTGCCTTTTTAAAGCGGCAACTACTATATCTGAAAATTCTAAATTTGAAGGTGCAGTAAAAGTAGCTAACGTTAAAGTTGGACTACTTGTCTGTGGTTTGTCAGGAGTAGTGACTTCAAAATTAAATTCGTAGTTACTGATATCTTTTGCTATTGTTTTAAATTCATCATCTATATTTTCCCCTCTGAGTAATTGCGATAGAAGTTGAATAGATGCTTCACCTCGTAAGATGGATTGTGTTAACTCTTTTGCCAACTCTTTATCTTCATCATTTAAGTTATCCCATGCGGATGGAAGTAAAACTTTGTCTGTCATAAGTGTAACCTTAACTAGAATAAACCAACTATACCATAGTCAGTATATATTTCTTGTATCAAAATAATAAATTTTTTTAAGCAAAAAAACATAAATCAAGCAAATATATGTGTTCATTTTGATGTTCTTATCAATACCCCATCATGAATGAATCACTTTTGCACAATTACTCAACTCAAACCCCTTCACAGTCAGCAATTCCCGCACTTTATGACTTAACAAAGCTTTTAATTCTATTTCACCACCGTTATTTGTATCTGTATTCACTAAAGCAGGATGAGCATAAATTTCTACTAACTTAGCTTCAATTTGCGGTATCAAACTCAGTAAATATTCTTCACTCATGTCACCAGTTTGTAACAATCCATAAACTCTATCAGCAAAGTTAATATGATGAGCTTTTAATAAACCTTCTCCATAATTTCTTAATTGTCCAAAGACAATAGACCAGATTATTTTAGTGAGTAAATTCCGTCTATCAACTTTGAGATTTTTTGTCAATTCTTCTGAGGGTAAACGAATGAATTTAATCTTAAATTCTGCGGCAAAT
>LJOT01000160.1 GCA_001672075.1 Anabaena sp. CRKS33 | reverse complement strand
TGCGCTGTTCGGCGTTGCCTCTCTTGGCTTCGCTGTTCGGCACTTATTCAATATATCTAATCTATTTGGGTTTGTCAACTACTTTTTCCATCTTTTTGGAAAAAAATTTTTTATTGCCCTGAAACCTGCTCACAGTGCTGGGTTTAGTCCACAATGGGTTAGAAATTGTTGACTAAAGGAAGAGTAGATAGTGAATTTTCAGTCAGTAATAGCGATTTTGCATCAGTTCTGGGGACAGCGTGGCTGTTTAATTGCTCAACCCTACGATATGGAGAAGGGCGCGGGGACTAAGAATCCGCATACGTTTTTAAGGGCTTTAGGTCCTGAACCTTGGTCTGTGGCTTATGTTGAGCCTTGTCGTCGGCCTACAGATGGCCGTTATGGGGAAAATCCGAATCGCTTTCAGCATTATTATCAATATCAAGTGTTGATTAAACCGTCACCGGATGATATCCAGGAGATTTATCTTGATTCTTTGAGGGCTTTGGGGATTTGTCCCGAAGATCACGATGTTCGCTTTGTGGAGGATAATTGGGAGGATGCGACGGTGGGCGCTTGGGGTACTGGTTGGGAAGTGTGGTTAGATGGGATGGAAATTACCCAATTTACATATTTCCAACAATGTGGAGGTATTGATTGTCGTCCTGTGTCCATTGAGATTACTTATGGTTTGGAGCGGTTGGTGATGTACCTTCAGCAAGTGGAGGCTATTACTAAGATTCAATGGACTGATAATATTACTTATGGTGATGTTCATCTTCAGGGTGAGATTGAACAGTGTACTTATAATTTTGAAGCGTCTAATCCTGAAATGTTGCTGACGCTGTTTGGTTTATATGAGCAGGAAGCTACTCAATTAACAGAACGAGGATTGGTTTTACCTAGTTTAGACTATGTGATTAAGTGTTCTCATGCTTTTAATTTGCTGGATGCTAGGGGGGTAATTTCGGTGACGGAACGAACTCGTTACATTACTAGAATTAGGCATTTGGCAAGGAAGGTGGCTCATTTATATGTTGAACAAAGGGAAAAGTTGGGTTTTCCGTTGCTGAAAAGTACCGTAAGTTGAACAACAATGATCCGTATTGATCATAAAATTTTTTAATCTCCCCTGCACAGCTATGGTGTATACACAAGTCGGAAATAATTGCCTATTGGTTGCTATAATACCCCACCCCTAGCCACTCCCCGCAAGCGAGGATGGGAACTGGATAATAGATAGATCGTTTATCGTAGCTGAAAACTTTCTTTGGGTAAGGATGTGTATATACGGTGGCTAGATAGGGGGGATGAAAAAGTTAATGTTAAAACAGTGGTGTGTAAGATGGTAAATATGAGTGCAGTTTTAGAACCAATTGCGGGTTGGTTTCGTTCTCTGGGTGTTCCTGAACCGATTGTACATTGGGGACATCCAGTAATGATGGGAATTGTGATTTTTGTGGTGGGAACTTTTGTGGGTGTGACAGGTTGGCGCGGTAAGTTGTTAGTAGATAAAGATACAGCAATTCAAAGCCGTAATGCTCATCGTCAATTAGCTCCCTGGTTGTTCTTATTTTTAGCTGGTGGGTATATTGGCGGAGTTTTATCATTAGTGATGCAGCAAAAACCGCTGTTTGCAAGTCCTCATTTTTGGACTGGTTCGCTAGTGTTAATACTGTTGTTAATTAATGGTGTGATTTCTCTAAGTGGATTTTTTGGGGATAAAGCTGGGTTACGTCTAGTTCATGCTTATTTGGGGACTATAGCACTAGGGGTTATGTTTGTTCATGCTGTTTTAGGGTTTAATTTGGGTATTTCTTTATAATTTTTTGATTGCCAAAATTACCAAAGATGAATTATTTGTGTAAAAAGCAAATTAAATTTTAATCTCCTGGGTGCTTTGGCATTTATTGTGATTTATGATGCAAACGAGTGGAATAATTATCTGTCTTAGTTATATTTTGGGTTTGCTATTTACCGCAATTCCCTGGGGTGGTATCTGGATTTTATTTCTGGGTGTGGTTGGGGCGGTGTTATTTCGCAGAATATATGTTAATTTAAGGAAATTTGCTCTCAAAAGAGATGGGACTGCTGACAAAACAAAACTGGTTGCTAATAACTGGACAAATATTCCCCATTTTAATGTGTGGTTAATAGCTGGTGTGGTGGGTTTGTTGGCTACTTTTTATTTGAATTTGCGATTACCTCAACCGGGAATAAAAGATATTAGTCGCTTTGTGGCTAGTGATAAAAGTAATATTGAACAGTCAGTGATTGTGCGGGGTTTGGTGGATAGTAATCCTCGCTTAACTCGCAGTCAAAGAGGACAATTTTGGTTAGCAGCGACTCAATTAGATGAGGTACAGAATAATCAAGTTTCTGGGGGGAATCCCAGGGAGGTAACGGGTAGGTTATACGTGACTGTACCGATACTTCAGTCTACTGGTTTATATCCTGGACAAGAAATTGCGGTGACAGGATTTTTGTATAAACCAACAGCAGCGTTAAATCCTGGTGGTTTTGATTTTCAGAAATATCTGCGACAGGAGGAGACTTTTGCGGGTTTAGCGGGAAGACAGATTAATATTCTCGATGATCAGCGTCCTTGGGGATGGTGGCAAGTTCGTGAGAAAATCGGGAGATCACAAGCTCGTTTATTAGGTGTTCCTGAAGGTTCTCTTGTCAGTTCCATGGTTTTAGGTGCTAAGGCTGTTGATTTGCCTTATGATATCCGTGATTTATTTGTCAGGACTGGTTTGGCTCATGCTTTGGCTGCTTCTGGGTTTCAAACTTCTTTAATTTTGGGTGTAATTTTACAGCTAACTAAAGGTACAAATAAAGCAATCCAGATCGCTCTTGGTGGCTTGGGATTAACTAGTTTTTTGTTTTTAGTAGGTTTTGAACCTGCGGTATTAAGAGCCGTAATTATGGGCTTTGCAGCTTTGCTCGGTTTGGCTTTAGAAAAAGGTGTGAAGCAGTTGGGATCTTTGTTAATAGCAGCAACATTATTATTATTATTTAATCCTTTGTGGATTTGGAATTTAGGTTTTCAATTGAGTTTTTTAGCTACATTAGGATTAATTGTCACCGCACCAGCAATAGATCAACGTTTAGATTGGCTACCGCCAACAATTGCTTCTTTAATTTCTGTACCTTTAGCAGCCACAATTTGGACTTTACCCCGATTACTAGAATTTTCTTGTGTGATTATAGTTTATAGTGTGCCTCTCAATGTTCTGACGACTCCATTTATTTCTATCATTAGTCTTGGGGGAATGATTAGCGGTTTGGTAAGTTTAATTTTACCAGATTTAGGAAGTGTTTTAGCGAGTTTTTTATATTATCCTACCCATTGGTTAATTCAATTGGTGGAATTTTTTGATCATTTACCAGGAAGTCAGATACCTGTTGGTAGTATATCAATTTGGCAAATGTTGACTATCTATGTTTTGATTATTTTACCTTTGTTAGTAACATGGTGGCAGAAACGCTGGTGGTTTGCGGGTTTTATTGTGGTCGGTTTGGTGCTTTTTCCCCTTTGGTATTCCCATGATAATTTGCTAAGAATTACTTTATTAGAAACCAGAAATCAACCTGTTTTAGTCATTCAAGATCGAGGAAATATTGCGATAGTTAATGGGGGAAATGAAGGTACGGGGAGATTTACAATTCTGCCATTTTTAAGACAGCAAGGGATAAATCAAGTTAATTTGGCTGTCGCTAGTAAGTTCCCTGGTCATAGTTATGATCCTTGGTTGGAAATTATGCAAGATATACCAATTAAAAATTTCTATGAATATACTCCCAATTTAGAAGACAATATCGCAACTCAATTACTACAACAACAACTCCAGAAAAAACAAGGAATCTATCAAAGTTTAGCAGTTGGTCAACCGATAAATAATTCGACGATTATCGCACAATTAATTAATGAGCAGATACCAATTTTAAAATTACAAATTTTTAATCAAAACTGGTTATTGGTCGGTAATATTAAATCCCAACAAATTCAAGAATTAGTTAAAAGTGGAGATTTGTCTTCTCCCCAGGTTTTATGGTGTCCATCAGAATCTTTACAAGATTTAATTTTAGCACTTAAACCCCAAATAGCTATCACTCCTGCTAATAGTCTAGATAGTAAAACATTATCTTCTTTAAGTAAAGGAGAAACGAAGCTCTTTTTTACTGGTAAAGATGGTGCAGTTCAATGGACACCAAATGGGGATTTTCAATCTTTTATTCAAACAACAGAAAATAAATCTTCTGTTTTGTAATATGGGGTTTTTTCGTGCCAAAATACAAAGGAACAAAGACGCGAACAAAGAGATAAAACCTATGATAAAAAGTTGAAAGTTAAACATGATCAAGACTTTCAACTTTCCGGCTTTAAGCATCTTGAGGATTAAGACGACTCATTTCCCATGTGGTGTATGTACCTATAGGACTCCACAGTAAATAAGGTAATAATAGTAATGCTGACCAGGTTGATACTGGTAAAACTGCTAATGTGATTAACAAACAAATCAGTAATCCTGTACCACCGATAATTGTCCCAAGTATGAGACTGCGAAAATGTAACATTACAGGGGTGTAAGCTATGGTAAATATTTCTAGAAGTAGGTATAAACCCATCATTAAGCGTGTTGTATAGGTATTTGGGCTGTGTTCCCAAATGATGTAAGCTGACCAAGCACCACAAGTAAATATTACTGTCCAAATCAGGGGAATTGCTGATTCAAATGTTAACCATCGAGGTCTTTGTAGTTGTCGAAACCATTGACTCTGGTTGGGTGTCATCCAGTTACCAGCAAAACCTACTAAGAATGCTATAATGCCAATTATCATCCAAGATTTAATCATAACTGCCTTGGTGCTGACTTTTACCATAAGTAGTTTATCACTTATTCCTCGACACGATAACCTAGTTCGGCTAACCGTACCCGTGAATGTCGCCATTTAGGTTGTACTTTGACAAATAATTCTAGATAAACTTTCCCCGCAATTAGCTTTTGAATTTGTTCTCTAGCTGCACTACCAACAGATTTTAGCATTGTTCCCCCTTTACCAATGAGAATACCTTTTTGCGAATCTCTTTCAACATGAATGGTGGCAAGAACGCGGGTAATTTTCGGGGTTTCTTCGACTAAATCAATGGCTATAGCTACGGAATGGGGAACTTCTTGACGAGTTAGCAATAATATCTGTTCTCTAATCAATTCACCCATAATAAACCGTTCTGGCTGGTCTGTAACTAAATCGGGGGGATAATAAAATGGTCCTGGTTCGAGGTGACTAATTAATAAATCTTGTAGTTGTAATAATTCCGCGCCAGTTTTAGCGGAAAATTTCGCAGTTTCCCATTGATAAGTATTGGCTAATTGAATATAACTCTCATTTATTTTTTGAGCATCTTCCGGTTGTTGATCAATTTTATTAATTCCTAAAATTACGGGTGTTTGACTATGAGTTAATAATTCAGCAACATAGCGATCGCCTGCGCCACAGGCAACCGTACCATCAACTACAAATAACACAACATCTACTGATTCAATGGCAATTTTCGCATTTTTTACCAGCACTTCCCCTAATTGATGATGTGGTTTATGAATACCCGGTGTATCTACGAAGATCAACTGGGCGGTTTCTGTAGTTAAAATACCTCTTAAACGATTGCGAGTAGTTTGGGCTGTGGGGGAAGTAATGGCTATTTTTTGCCCAACTAATTCATTCATTAAAGTGGATTTACCGACATTAGGACGACCGATAATACCGATAAAACCCGATTTAAATCCAGCAGGTGCTTGGGGAATCATCACACCACCGAAATCAGTAAAAATATTATTATCAATATGAGACACTTGTGATTCTACTTGCATTGTTTACAGTTATGATCAATAGATGATTTTGATGGAAATTCTCTTGAAGAATAGAGATAGATTAATTATTGCATATTTATGGAGATAACAAGAAAGGATAAATCAAAACTTGGCCTTGCTGATTATATATATGAATATGTATCAATGCAAGGCGGAAAGATGCAAATAATCAGGTTGTAGCTGTTAAACTTTGATTGTGAAATTAACATTTTGTGCTATTATTTAATAGCTTTGAGAAAAAATAGGACTAAAGTTCTGACTACAAGTTAGAACATTATAGCAGTTGGCTAAGTTCTAAAAAAGCAATACTTATGTATCAATTAACAAGCTAGTAAAATCAGAAACCATGAAAACTATTCCTACGGAAATACCAGAGATTATCTTGATTGAAACGCCAATCTTCCAAGACTCACGGGGGTTTTTTTTGGAATCCTATAACGAAAAAATATTCACAGAAAAGCTAGGAATTACAGCTAAATTTGTTCAAGATAATCACTCAAAATCAGAAAACAATGTGTTGCGAGGATTACATTATCAAATTATTCAACCCCAAGGTAAATTAGTTCGCGTTATTGCTGGTAAAATCTTTGATGTGGCGGTGGATATTAGAAAAAAATCTGCCAATTTTGGACAATGGGTAGGTTACGAACTCAGTGCTGAAAATCAACACCAAATGTGGATACCACCAGGTTTTGCTCATGGCTTTCTCGTACTTTCAGAAATGGCAGAAGTGATATACAAAACTACAGATTATTATGCACCAGGAGGCGATCGCGCTATAATTTGGAATGATCCAGATTTAGCTATAAATTGGCCTCTCACGACACCGCCGATTTTATCAGCTAAAGACAGTAATGCTCCAACTTTTAAAAAAGCTGAAGTTTATGAATAAATCAATATTACTAATAGGTAGTAACGGACAAGTTGGAACAGAAATAAAAAATACCCTTTCATCCAACTCTAACAACTATAAAGTTATTGCTTATGCACGTCCCCAAATAGACTTAAATCAACCTGAGAACCTCCGTCAAATTATCAAAGAAACCAACCCAGAAATAATTATTAACGCTGCTGCTTATACAGCAGTAGACAAAGCCGAAAGCGAACCAGAAATAGCTAATACTGTCAATGCTATAGCCCCGCAAATTATCGCTGAAGAAAGCCAAAAACTAGGAAGTTTCTTAATTCATCTTTCCACAGATTACGTATTTAATGGTAATCACAATTATCCCTATCAAGAAACTGATATTCCTAATCCATTAAGTGTCTATGGAAAGACAAAATTAGCGGGAGAAATAGCAATTCAAAAAACTTGTCCCAATCATCATATAATTATCCGTACAGCTTGGGTTTATGGGACTTATGGAAAAAGCAATTTTGTGAAAACGATGTTACGAATTGCTAAAGAAAAACCGGAAATTAGGGTAGTTACAGATCAAATTGGTACTCCTACTTGGTCTCAAGATATAGCTTTGACAATATCCCAAATTATCCCCCAATTAACAGCAGAAATTACTGGAATTTATCACTATACAAATAGTGGTGTTGCGAGTTGGTATGACTTTGCTATAGCTATTTTTGAAGAAGCTGAAAAACTGGGCTTTCCCCTGAAAATTGAAAAGATCATTCCTATTACCACTCCCGAATATCCCACACCCGCAAAACGTCCCGCTTACTCCATTTTAGCTTGTGATAAGATATCTAGAATCTTGGGAACTTATCCTCCCCATTGGCGACAAAGACTAAGATTAATGTTAAAAGAATTATAAGGAAAATCTCCATGAAAGCACTAATTTTATCCGGTGGAAAAGGCACAAGATTACGCCCCCTAACTTATACCGGAGCAAAACAACTTGTCCCCGTTGCTAATAAACCAATTTTATGGTACGGAATTGAAGAAATGGCTGGGGCGGGAATTAGGGATATTGGTATTATTATCAGTCCAGAAACAGGAGAAGAAGTCAAAAATAAAACTGGAAATGGGGAAAAATTCGGTGTGAATATTACCTATATTTTGCAAGAACAACCAGCCGGTTTAGCCCACGCTGTCCAGGTGGCGCGTCCTTTTTTAAAAGATTCTCCATTTATGATGTATTTGGGAGATAATTTGATTCAACAAGGGGACTTAAGTTCATTTTTGGATAAATTTAGCCAACAAGAACCAGATGCTTTAATTCTGTTGCGTCAAGTCCCAAATCCTAGTGCATTTGGTGTAGCGAAGGTAGATGAAAAAGGTAAGGTATTACAATTAATTGAAAAGCCAAAAGTTCCCCCGTCAAATTTAGCATTGGTAGGAGTTTATTTCTTTTTAGCAACTATCCATGATGCAATTTCTCAAATTAAACCTTCAGCGAGGGGAGAATTAGAAATTACAGATGCTATTCAATGTTTAATAGATCAAAAAAAAGAAGTTTTAGCTTATAATCTTGATGGTTGGTGGTTAGATACAGGGAAAAAAGATGATTTATTAGAAGCTAACAGGCTAATTCTTGATACCTATTTAACAAAATCAATTTTAGGCGACATTGATAGTAAAACTCAAATTATTGGTAGAGTAGAAATTGGTGCTAAATCTAAAATTATCAACTGTACAATTCGCGGACCTGTGATAATTGGGAATAATTGTTATTTAGAAAACTGTTTTATCGGTCCTTATAGTAGCATTGCGGATAATTCAACCCTGATAGAAACGGATTTAGAACATAGTGTAGTTTTAGAAGGTGCTAAAATTACGGGTATTCAGCAGCGGATTATTGATAGTTTAATTGGACAACGCGCCCAATTAAGTATAGCCCCCCGTCGTCCTAAAGCATTACGTTTTCTAATTGGTGATGATTCGCAAATTGAATTAACTTAAAGGTAATAGGTATTATTCTATACACTATACCAATATTCAATAAAAAGGCTGGTTTTAGCAATACTATAAATACCTTGCTACAACTGGCTTTTATATCAATATTTTCTGTCATGATTATTTCTTTTTATCTTTAGGACTTACGCACAAGTTACTAAAAACGAACCACGCCAGATCACAGAGATCACAGAGGAATGAGAGTTTGAGATCGAGTAAATATCTACCATTCATCAAAGTCAACCTTTTCACAAGCACAAATTAAACTACTATTATCCGTGCATCATCTCTAGATTTAGCTTTGACTGTAATTTCTACATCAATTCCCAAAGTATTGAGAAATCTAAACATTCTTTCTAGAGAAAACCCTGCAAGTCTTCCTCTCATTAAAGCAGAAACTTTTGGTTGATCAATTCCTAATAATTCAGCCGCTTCTGCTTGTGTAATATGACGTGCAATGATAGCATTACTGATTTTTCGTGCTAGTTCTGCTTTTACTAGCATTTCATCTGGGTTGGGTAAACCTAAGTCAGTAAATACGTTACCGCTACTGGGTTTTATTTCAATATGTTCTGTCATGATTATTTCCTTTTCTCTTACTGATAAACCTGTTTATAATGCTGTTTTGCTCTTTCAAGTCTTGCTTCAATTAAGTCAATGTCTTGCTTAGGTGTAGCAATACCATGTTTTGATTTTTTCTGGAAGACATGAAGCACATAAACTGCTTTTGGTAGTTTCACAGTATAAATAGCTCGATAGGTGTCTCCATCAAAATCCTCTACAACCTCTAATACACTTGCTCCTTTAAAATTTGTAATTTTTT
>LJOT01000443.1 GCA_001672075.1 Anabaena sp. CRKS33 | reverse complement strand
ATATTTATTGCCAACTTAGTTATGTGTTTATATTTAAGCTATTTTTGTTACTTATTACACTTGTATTTGTACTACAAAATGAAGTGCGGAATGTGGGTTCTATTAAGACTTAATATTTCTGCGACAACCTGTCCACGTCCGTCTTTTCCTTGAACATGGGCTAATTTAGTTTTTTGATCCCAATAAAATTCAAGATATTGGTATATATCACAATCTTCATCAGTGGGATCAATTAATAATTGACTACCATCACAATCAAGAGGAAATTTATTTCCTTTATTTTCGGCATTATTACAAACTTCACAAGCATAAAGAAGGTTATTCCAATCAAAAGTTAAATCAACATATTGAGATTTAGGTCTAAAATGCTCAATTCTTCCTGCTGAAATTTCAACCTTCCGTTCACAAAAAGCACATTTACCAGAAAACATATCATATAGTGGCTGCTTTACAGGATTTATCTTATGTTTTGCAGTTTTGCCTGGATTATATTTATCTTGGGCATTTTTTACTTTTTTCTTTGCTGCTTGAATTTGTTCTTTGCTTGATGTAGGATCATTCTCTATTTCTTCAAGATTGATAATAGCTTCTTGAAGTTTTTTTAACCATTTATCAGCATTTTGTTTCAGAATATCTGGTGTGCTTGTTCTTGTAATTGGGATCATTATAAATTTTCCTCTAAAAACTTATTAAGTTTATCCTCTGAACTACCCGGTTCTGGTTTACCTCCAATGGGTTGAAATTCCTTCATAAATTGTCTTAATTTTTCATATTCCTCAATTTCTTCTCCTTGTAAATGATTTCTATTAGCTGTCAGATAATTATAACGATCTATTTTCTCTTGTGTAGCTGGAGAATGAGTAGAAACTAAACCAAAAGCCGGACTTTTTAAAATATAATCAGCATCATAAGCTGCAATATTATCAACTGGTTCAATCTGGACTTCTCCATTAATCATTTTGACAGTTAAAGTAAGTGTATCATCTCCAGCACCAGCAGCAACAAAAGGACTATGAGTAGCTACAAAAAATTGTAGGTTAGGAAAAACGGTTCTTAGCTTTTTAGCAATCAATCTTTGCCAAACTGGATGTAAATGAATATCTAATTCATCTATTAAGACAATACCTGATCCTTGACGAGGATCGGTTTCCAGATGAGAAAAGGTTTGAAATAAACGCCAAATTAAATCCCCAACTAAAGCGATAATACTGCGAAAACCATCTGATAATTGAGTAATAGGAATTAACTGATTTCCTAAGGAAAAAAGAATAATTCCATCATTTGTAACTTGATCAAATTTAATATTTCCAGGTAAAAGTTCGATAATAGCTTTTTTTCCTAATTCCATCATCTGTTTAGATTTAGCATCATCAGGATTTTTAGCAATACGATAATCTAAAAAAACCATCCATTCTTGAAAAGTTTTCAAACTATCATTTTCTTCAAACTGTGTCCTAAAATTACTTTCACGATCTGCCCTTTGGAGTTCTCTTAAGTTTACTGGATTGCCTTCACTACGAGAAAGCCGACGAAAAGGACCATAACCAGCAGCAAACCACCCTTGAGAATCTAAAGTAAAGGCATTTGTTCTTAACCATTCCAGAGTTTCTGAATTTTTGGGATTTAGTGTATTTGCTGGATAATTTTCTCCACCAATTCGGGTATTTTTATTACCTATTATCAAGTAAGAATAATCATAAGAGAATTTGTTTCTACCTTTATTTAGCATCATGCCTTCATCATCATTATTTCTTTGTATTGTCGCTGTTAATTGACCATATTCCGAATTATTCCTTACCCAATTTTGAGGAGATAACATAAGTTTTTTAGCTCCATCTGAACCAGCTAAAAGTAAGGCAATTGCTTGAAGCAATGTACTTTTTCGTACTCCATTTTCACCTAATAATGTAATCCACCTATAGGGATTATTTTTATTGTGAAATGAAATAGTTTGTTCTCGAAATCCTTTGACATCTTTAATTTTAATACTCTTTAGCCACATAATAGTATATCTCTCTGAGAAAATATTAGTTTTAATCAACTCTTTGGGATAATTCAATTTTAACTCATATCGAGTAGTTTAGATCAAAAAATACCATTGTATAAAAACAATAACACAATATTAGGTTAGGCAAAATGCCCAACCTATGAAATAGCAAAATCAGAAATGTAGAAATGTCTCTACA
>LJOT01000442.1 GCA_001672075.1 Anabaena sp. CRKS33 | reverse complement strand
AAGTCAATATGAAGAAAGTCAATCATCTAAAATAGCAGAATATATTGAAATTGATTATCAAACTCTGAGAAGAAATAAATCCTTGTTAGATTTTGCAACCTGTTTACACCAGTTAGATGCCTATTTTTTCATCTTTTCTATTTATGAGTCTCTGGGGTTAGTTGATATTAATTCAGCGCATCTTCATACAAAATTGGTATTATTTTTGTATAAGAAATCAATATTTTTATATCCAATTTAACTATATTATCATATATTTAACGTGTAGTTATTTCTAACTTATAGAATAGGCAATTTATAGCAATTTGTAACAGGATTTTTTATATATCTTAATATCCCTTTTTAAAAGATATTTAGGAAGATAAATTTAGTTAATACTCTCATTATTTTCCGCGACTACTGCGGCGTGTCGGTAGCTGAGGCTGTGGTGGTTCTTGAGATTTTAAACCATTATCATCAGTCAAAAATTCTACATGAAAACCTTTTTCGTGATAGTAATACCAACCTAAAACTACAATACTCGCATCTCCCATAGAAGTTTTTTCTACAGCTTGATTAGGAAATTTATCCGCTAAATTTTTTAATCCTTCTGCTTCCCATAATACAATTTGTTCACGAAAAGCAGCCCAAGGACTTGTTTCGTCGGCCGCATAAATCATAATTTCGGCAAATTTTTCTGATGTTATTCTTTTACTGTCGGAATTTGTAGTTTTAGCTTGAGCAATATGATTTCCTGTTTCTATCACTGTGGCTAATGGAAGTACCAAGGTTGTTCCTTTTTCAATTTCTGTGATAATTTTCTCGTTAACAAGTTCAAAGTCCCATTTATTATTACCAGTAGTTTCTTTACCGGGAACTTTTAACCAAACACACAATAAAGATGTATCTATTAATAAAACTTTTCTCATATTTTCAATTACTCCCCATGAGAAAGGCTGCGTTCAATTGCGCCTTTAGTTGTCATTTGTCCCAAGGAATAGGATGCAAATAATTTAGGGAAGTTGTCAATATCTTCTAAAAGGGTAAGTTTACTTTCTCCTGTTTCTGAATCTCGATGTGCGACAACTACAAAGGGAACTATTTCCGAACCAAAAGCATCTAATAAAGCGGGGTTATGGGTTGTGAGTAAAATATCAATATTGCGTTTACTGCCAATTTCTTTTAATATTTTTACCAGTAGTGCTGCACGGGAAGGATGTAAACCATTATCTATTTCTTCTATGACAATTTGACTACCTTCAGGACGGGTTAATAATGCTGTGAGAATGGCTAGAAAGCGTAATGTTCCATCTGACATACTTCTAGCATCAATTTCTGTTATTTCTCCTGGTTTCCATTCTTCTTGACAGTACAGCATTGCATCATATCCAAATCTACCAACTTTTTCTGCCCATACTTTTTTAATATCACCTTCTGGTAAATCTTTTAAATATTCAGATAGGGTATTTTCAACTTCTGTTTTTTTCTCATCTGTTAATGCTGCTAAAACTCCAGCAATATTTGAACCATCACTTTCTATATTTTCAGAAACTCTTGAGTAATTACGCATTGTCAAAGGAATAGGATTTAAAATATGGATATTTTTAATTGTTGATAGAATAACATGATGAATTATTTTCTGTAGGTGATTTTTATCAAAGTCTTGTTTTTCATGAAGTTCATCAAGTATTTTTTGTTTTTCATCTTTATTTTTGACATTATTACTTACCCATATATCAAAATATTTACTTCGATCAAAATAAGCACCTCGGTAGTTAGTAGATATCCTACTATAAATTTTAAAAAGACTTTCTGGAACATAAGTATGATTTTTAAAATCATCTATTTTTATAGATTCTTGTTGAATATCAACACCTTCATTGACTTCAAAAAAAATATCATACCAATAATCTATTTCATTTATATCTCCAACCAACACCTTTAAACTAAACTCATTCTCACCTTTCCTTGCGGCTAATTCAACACCTCCACGAAGAGAAGAAAGTGTTTTATCTCCTGCTAAAGCTGCTTGAATATTTTCACCGTTAGCTATTCTTTGCAAAAATTCCAAAGCTTCAACCACATTAGACTTACCACTTGCATTAGTGCCAATAAGCACAGTTAAAGGATCAAGTGGAAGTTCAGCATAACGGAAACTTTTCCAATTTTCGAGAATGAGTTTTTTCAGCATGATCAAAACTACATATATTTTA
>LJOT01000159.1 GCA_001672075.1 Anabaena sp. CRKS33 | reverse complement strand
TACTGGGAGTACGCCATTTTAAAGGTTCTGTCAATCTTTCTGGATATAGAGTTAAATCAAATCCATTTTTAAAGTTATTAGGAAAGCGTTTAGTTAAAGCTTCTGCATAACAATGTAAGCAACCTGGACTAACTTTGTTACAACCAGTTGTAGGATTCCAAGTTTTATCTGTCCATTCAATACCCGTATTTATACTAGACATGATGATTTAAACCTTAGTAAGCAATAAATTTTGTTAGTTATCTGGATTTGATGTTTTGAAGTTCATAATTACTTTTATAATAAATTTCTGTTTCTACCATAACCAAAAGTATCAAAACCAAGTCCAAAGCAAAACAGGGATTTTTAGCTACAATGGCATCATTTATCCCTGTTTTTCGCCAATTTCAGCTAAATTGCTCCTCTGCCTCCAAATTAAACAACATTTGTAGAGTCTGCATACATCTTCTTCTCGCTTCTACATCTTCCTGGGCGCGTAATTGCACCATGGGATCATGCAAAATTTTATTAACTATTCCCCTTGTCAAAGCTTCAATGATTTCTTGATGTTTTTCGCCAAATTCCGAACCCAAGCGCGATAAAGCTTTTTCTAATTCTTGTTCGCGGATAGTCTCTACTTTATTGCGTAAAGAACTAATTGTAGAAACAGTTTCTAAACTCCGCCACCACACATCAAAAGCCCCTACTTCCTCGTCTAATATCTTCTCAGCTTCTTGGGCCATTTGGCGGCGACTTTCATAATTTTGTGCGACAACGGCTTTTAAGTCATCTACATTAAAGGCTTTGACATTGGCTAAATCATTAACATCTGCATCTACGTTACGAGGTACGGAAATATCAAATAACATTAATTGTTGATTTGGTTCTAGTACCATTTCTAACTTAGCCCGATTAAGAATGGGTTCTGTTGATGAAGTGCTAGTAAATACTATATTACTTTCGGCAATAACTGACATCATCTCTGGCAGCAAATGGATTTGTATAGGTTGTTCTGGGAACAAATTTGTTAGTTCTTCAGCCCTTCCACGGGAACGATTAACAATACTAATTTGAGTTGCACCTTTAGAAATTAGATGTTGTACAAGTAACCTGGACATTTTCCCAGCACCCAGAATAGACACACGATAATTAGATAAATTTTCTACCTTCATCTGTGCTAATTCTACGGCTGCTGAACTAATGGAAACTGCACCAGTACCAATACTGGTTTCCGTGCGAACTCGTTTACCGGCGGTGAGAGCTTGTTTAAATAACCGATTTAAAATGGTTTTGATGCCATTAAATTGCTGTCCGAGTTTATGAGTATGTTTAACTTGAGCTAGAATTTGACCTTCACCCAACACGAGACTATCTAAACCAGCCGCAACCCGTAAAATATGTGTTACAGCATCACCATGGAGCAATATAAACAAATGATGGCGCAGAGAGACTATAGGTAGTTTACTATGTTCAGAAAGGAACTGAGTAACCTCATGAATCCCTTGAGTAGTTTCCTTACTGACAATATAAATTTCTAGGCGGTTACAAGTGCTGAGAATAGCAACCTCATCAATATGAGGATAACTGAGAAGATGAGCGATCGCTCCTTCGATTTGAGATTCGGGAATACTTAATTTTTCTCTAACTTCTATTGGGGCTGTTTTATGGCTTAACCCCACCACTGCAATATTCATTTCTTAAATGGGTAATTGTTAATGGGTAAGAAAATTTTAGATTTTAGATTTTAGATTTTAGATTGCAGTTAATTTAATCCAAAATCCAAAATCCAAAATCCAAAATTTAATTGCTTAGTGCAATTGAATAACCTTAGGTTGCTCGGCCATGTGAATAGTATCTACAAAGCGAGCAGTTTTAGACTGGGTAGAAATAACCAAGCTTTGAGTTCTAGAGCCACCGTGGAAGAAGCGTACACCTTGCATCAAGTTACCACTGGTGATACCGCAAGCAGCAAAAAGAACCGTTTCTCCGGATGCGAGTTCATGAGCATCATAAACCTTATCAGGGTCAGTGATACCCATTGATGTGAGACGATCTAAGTTTGCTTCTTTGCTTTCACCGATCAAACCTGTTTTCACTATTGCTGGATCGTAGATCAATTGACCTTGGAAGTGTCCACCTAAAGCCCGCATAGCTGCGGCAGAAATTACACCTTCAGGAGCAGCGCCAATACCCATGAGTGCATGAACGTTAGTACCAGCAAAACCGCAAGATAAAGCAGCGCCTACGTCACCATCAGAAATTAATTGTACTCTTGCGCCAGCTTCACGAATTTCCTTAATTAAATCGTTGTGACGTTCGCGCTTCATGACAATGACTACAAGTTCTTCAATAGAGCGACCTAGACATTCAGAAAGAATCTTGAGGTTTTCTGTTGCTGATTTGTTGATATCAACTTTACCTTTAGCTGCTGGTGGTGCTGCTAACTTCTTCATGTAGAAGTCGGGAGCGGCAAATAAACCACCTTTTTCAGAAATTGCTAAAACAGCCATTGAACCGGGTTGTCCGTAGGCTACGAGGTTTGTACCTTCGCAGGGGTCAACAGCGATATCAATTTCCATTAATTCATCAGGGTTACAGAAGTTTTTAGCATCTTCACGAGTACAGATCCCAACTTCTTCGCCGATGTAGAGCATGGGAGCATCATCCCGTTCACCTTCACCGATGACAATGCGGCCGCGCATCTGGATTTTGTTCATCCGTTCGCGCATAGCTTCCACAGCTACTTGGTCAGCAATGTTCTTTTCGCCTTTACCCATCCACTTTGCAGAGGCGATCGCCGCTTGCTCAACTACTTCAATAATCTCTAAACCAATTGTATTTTCCACGGAATCTGCCCTCTAAATTACTTGTCAACTAAGTTTTTTTTAGCTATTTCAGTTTTTAAGTCTACCAAAGTGCGGATACAGATGGAAAAAAGACTTGACCGTTAACTGTGTTAAGTTTTGCAACTAAAACTCAACAGAAGATTTTTTCATCCAGTTATATTGACCGAGTTGGGCAAAAATGAAGTAAAAAGACACAAAAAACCCAAGTAAGTAGGTAAACGGAAAAAAACCGACATAAGTAACGAAAAGTAAAGTTGCCGAAAACCTGTTCCCTGTTCCCTTGTCATCACCACAATTTTTCACACCAAACGACTGAATGTACCAATTGAGTAAATGCCTCCACCAGGTTACAATAATTTTGGTGACAGCCTCCCTACTGTTCCTTACGAGGCTTTTATGGCAGCAAATCTCACACAGATAGCCAAGTATCTAGATAATCTTGGTTGGCAATACCGTTTTGATGAAGAAGAAGACCGGATTATTACAGGTGTTGAAGCTCAAAACCTGGAAGATTTCCTGATAGTTGTCCAATTGGACGAAGAAGGGAGATTTTTCCGGTTATTTGCGCCTCAAGTTTTAGCGGAAGTGAAAGACCATCCCCACAAAAACGCCATCCTGCAAACCATGCTGGCTATTTCTTGGGAAACCAAAATGCTGCAATGGGAATATGATCCCTCCGATGGTGAAATCCGCGCTATCATTGAATTTCCCCTGGAGGACTCCATGCTCACCGAAAGACAATTTAACCGTTGTCTAAGCGGATTAATCCAAATTGTGGATAGCATTGCTGTACCGCGTTTGCAGGAAGTAATGGAAACAGGAGAAGATCCGGGAAATATAGACTTGGGAGAAAGATTATTGTTGAGTATTCAAGAACAAGCTCCTGGATTATTAGAACTCCTAGAAAAAGCCATGGAAGCGCGGAAAAAGCGAGGTAGTTTTACCGATGAATCAGAGGATAACTACTGAAATCGCTAAACTGGAAAGTGATAACCTAATCATATACAAAAAAGAAATTTTGTAGGGCTGGATTTTTATGACATCCTATGCAACTTCCTCTGCTAAAGCGGAAATGAGTGAACTTCGGCGGTTAAAAAGTTTACTACCGCCAGAATTACAAAGTTGGGTAACGGTTGAAGGCACAACAGAGGTTAATCCATCTCTGATTCGTTGCGAAGAAATCGGCAAAGACCAAGTTGAAATTCAAATTGATTTGGTAAAATGGGATGCTCTGGCAATGGATCAGCGGAATTTGCTGTTTTGGCACGAAGTGGCTCGTGTTCAAAATGACACCATTCCTAAAGATGGCTGGGAAATGGCCGCCCTGGCCATTGGTTTAGGTGGTGCGGTGGGTGAATTGTGGGTACAAGATGGATTATTACTAGTATTAGCTTTAGCTCTATGTGGCGTTTCCGGTTGGCGACTATACCAAAAAAATAATGGGGACAAACAAATTAAAGAATTGCTAGATGCTGACGAAAAAGCGATTGCTCTAGCCACCCGTTTTGGTTATACTTTACCTAACGCTTATAAAAGTCTTGGTAGTGCCTTAAAAACCTTAGTTGAAAACACTCCTAGCAAGCGTCAGCGTTCTCGATATGAAGCTAGACTTTCTGCTCTTAAACGCAGCGCGAACAAAGCTAAATCTAAATCTAGAAATGGCGACACTGGTGAACTGTAGATTCTTAGTAGAATCTCAACAGTTAGTGGGGTGGGCAACCCCCAACCCCAAAGATATTTAATTACTTGGCCACAGTTTTATAGAATCATTGACGCTCCCCACCCTGTAGAGGGATGGGGTATTACGGCGTTTTCTGATAAACTTTATTCTTTTCTTGATGAAAACTTTTTAAATTCTACATTTGGTTCAACATTTTATGAGTTTGGGGAATCACACGCACTTGTTTAACAAATCTTTTCATCAAAACTTGCCATTCTAAAACCTGGTCTGGAGTTGGTGCTACCATGACCACAGAACCAAATTTTTGAGCTGCCACAGGGGCAACAGGTAAAGGGGTAACAGGTTGTAAAAATACCGGAATATCCTCACTCACTTGGGCAACTAACAAAGCTGCCCGTTCCAACTCCTGAACAACTGTACCTTGGGAAACAATTATTTTTACAAATACTTCTAACTTAGAGTTAGAGCATAACTGAAGAAATTTTGTATGTTCTGACCAATAAGTTTCACCGCTGACACTGGGTAGTTTCAAATCCATGCCCACAGAGTCTAGATAGGGGAGAATTATTGCCAAATTTTCTGGGCGATGTCCGCCGGTTTCCAGATAAATTGGTAAACTAGTCAACGATCGCACTGCGGGCAAAAATTCCGCCAAAAATTGTGCATGAAGCAAAGGCTCTCCTCCAGTCAAGCTAATGCTATCGTGGACAAAAGGTAGGTTTTGTCTAGCAACCCAGGCCAACAATGTAGATGATGCCACGGGATTTGGATGAACTTCAAAATCTCGTAATCCAGGGGAAGATTCAATTTGGCAGTTAGGGGGTGCATTCCAGGTGTGGGCGCTATCGCAAAAATAACAACGCAAATCACAAACAGCAAAACGGATAAAAATCTGACGCGTCCCGACATTCAGCCCCTCCCCTTGAATTGCAGAAAAGACTTCAATTAGGCGTGCAGTCGAGTTAACTTTATTTTTAGCAGTCATGATGATGATATGAAGTAAGGGGAAGATTCACTTATTGACAATTTGTTAGTTTCTTCTATTGTGAAGCTTGATTAGTGATCTTCTCGCTGATCTTTAAAAATCTACCCAATTGTAATTCATCATACAGATTAAAAATCAGGTTAATTATTTTTTTAAGACCAAATCACATTTAGCAGATTAGATTTTAGATGGCAACTAAAGTGCAGAGCTTCATGAGTAGCCAAACCATATCAGTAGAATTTTCAGTTACTTACCTCGAAGATGTAGTAATCTTGCAAGTACCAGCGAGGTTGACCGTGGTTGAAGCTATCAGTTTTAAGCAAACTTACCAAAACCTAATTCAAGCGGATTTACCACCTCGGCAAATTGTCATTGATTTCCAAAATACTACCTTTATGGATAGTAGTGGTTTAGGTTCTCTAGTCAGTAACTTCAAAAATTCCCAGGAAAAGGGAATTATCATGACACTGCGTCATGTCACTCCCCCAGTCATGGCGGTTTTAGAACTGACAGGACTAGATCAGGTATTTCCCATTGAGTCTCTTGAGAACTTATCACCAATAGCAGCCGATAACCTGATAGATACGGGAAAAAATAATTCTCGAAAAGTAGACCCACTTCCGCAAACTCATCCTTCTGTGGCTTCTTGGATGAAACGGGCTATTGATATTGTCGGATCCTTGGTTGGGTTAGTAATTACATCTATTTTGTTTATACCCATTGCGATCGCTATTAAAATTGACGATCCCGGTCCGATTTTCTTTAAGCAAACCCGTTGTGGTTGGATGGGTAAACGTTTTGCTATTTGGAAATTTCGGTCTATGTGTGTAGATGCGGAAGCTAAAAAATCCCAAATCAAAAATCAAGTGGAAGGTGCTTTCTTTAAAAATGATCATGACCCCAGAATTACCAAAGTGGGTAAACTGTTACGTCGTACCAGTCTCGATGAATTACCGCAATTTTGGAACGTTCTCAAAGGTGAAATGAGTTTAGTGGGAACTCGACCACCTACAGCCGATGAGGTGGAACGCTACGAAGTACCAGAATGGCAACGTTTCGACGTTAAACCTGGTATGAC
The DNA here is from genome assembly GCA_001672075.1 of Anabaena sp. CRKS33. Taxonomy (GTDB): domain Bacteria; phylum Cyanobacteriota; class Cyanobacteriia; order Cyanobacteriales; family Nostocaceae; genus Dolichospermum. The sequence goes on along the minus strand of LJOT01000159.1, from coordinate 2,974 downwards.
TGGTGAATGGCAAGTTAAGGGACGTTCTCAAGTCCGTAGTTTTGAAGATGTGATTCGTTTAGATCTACAATATCAAAAAAACTGGAGTTTAGTTTACGATTTAAGGTTGATTCTCAAAACTATCACCATTTTATTTCATAAAAACAGTGGGGCTGTTTAATTTTGCTGTCAAAATTATCCGCATTTGATTTCTTCCCTTCTGTTTTTGTCCTTTACCCCGACTCTCACCTACCCAAATGCCACTCATACTTTGTATAATTTATTTTGTTATACCCTGGGCATAATTGCACAAAATTCATTTTATTTACCCAAGTCATAAATTGGCTTGGGCTTATTTTTGTCTACAAGGATGTTTGAAAAACAGGGAACAGGGAACAAGGAACAGTCAACAGGTTTTAGGTAACTTTACTTTTCGTTACTTATGTCGGGTTTTTTCCCTTCACCTACTTATGCCTATTATTTCCTATTATTTATTTTGATCATGGCTAATTTTGCTAATTTAGTATAAAAGATAATTTTTCCCATGACTATTTACTTTTATAAGGTTTCCGACCCCTATGGCTGTTTTTCTAATTTTTCCGCTCACGGTATTAATATCGAAGGTACTTACTGGCCGACTGTTGAACATTATTATCAAGCACAAAAGTTTGTTGGTAGTCCAGATGCTCCAATTATACCTTTAATTCACGCTGCTGCTACTCCTGAACAAGCTGCTGCTTTAGGGCGTTGTCATTCTCGTTGTCTGCGTCTAGATTGGGAATTGGTAAAAACTCAAGTTATGCGGGTTGGGGTACTACAAAAGTTTATGACTCATGGTGATATTAGGGAGATATTGTTATTAACAGGTGATCATATCTTAATAGAGGATTCACCTATAGACTATTTTTGGGGCTGTGGTGCTGATGGTACAGGGGAAAATTACCTGGGTAAAATTCTGATGAGTGTACGTGGGGAAATACGGAGAATTAGTTATTTTTAATTAGTTGGTAAATCCCGGAGATAATAAAAGCGATCTTTTTTCCAAAAATCTTCTTTAATTCTTCCCAAATATCCTGTTAATGGTGATGATAGTTCTATGAGAATATCATATAATTCTCTATCTTCTAGGTTTTGTGGTGGGTTAGAAGTTCTATATATCGCATGAAGGACTTCTACTCCAATGGGTTCATTTTTTGCAAGTTGTAAGTAATTTTTCAAAACTTGGATAATATGCGATCGCAATTTTATCTCTTTTTCTATTTTATCAATATATTCATTAATTTTATCATCAATTTGTCCCGGTTCTAAGTATTGTTTTAATTCAAGTAAATTTATCGCACCTGGATATTTGGCTTTGAGTTCAACTAATTTTTGTAATGTCATAGCTTTAATAATACTGACTTTAGAGATTTGAGCAGATTCTTTCAAATTTTTAGTAGGTTCACCAGGTCCAATAATTAACCGCACAGATTGAAGATAATTTTCTTGAAGATGTCTTTTACCAATTCTATCTAATTCTCCTACTGTGTTATGAGGAATGCTTTTACCTGCTTTACATTCGCAAACTAGAGAATAAGGTTGTGAACAATATAAATCTAAACCTCCAGCACCACCTTTGTGATCTTCCTCTACTTTAAATCCTAAAAAATTAAGGCTTTTGCGTGTAACAATTTCAAAATTTGTACCCGCTTGATAATTACTTTTTTTATCTTCTAATTCTATGCTTCTATCTCCTAATGCTGCAATGGTTTTTATCCAAGCTAAACTTTGATCTAATTTTGGGATAGGTGGAACACTATACCAGCCTAAAAATTGCTTAATGTCATGATTTAGATTTTTAATGTCTTGGTTAGTTTCTGAAATATTTTCACATTTAAACTGTAAAGCTTCTATATTTTGGTATGGAGAAATATTTCCAGATAAAATTAGGCTTTTCCGTTGGTTAAAACTAGAATCAGAAACCACAGCAATATCATTTTCACTTGCATGATGTACTATATCTTCAGATTTATTCCAATAAAATGAACCTGTATCTGTTGGTGTATTAACTATGCAAGGTTTAGAAAGATGATAAACTCGCAATATCAACAACTTGAGAACTTTCTGCTGTTCAAATATATTTTCTAAAGCACTCAAATTCCAAATTGTTGATTGTGCAACTTTCGGTAAAAGATCCTTTTGATCAGGATTAATACGCCATTGATATTCACAACGCGCCCAAAATTTAAGATGAATAGGGTATGTTGAATATTTAGCCCAGGAATTTCTAGCTTTTGCTAAATACTCAGGTTGATAATATTCCTCTAAACTGAGGTTATTTGGGAGTTGTTGAGATGGATATAACCAAGATGCTTTACCTTCAGCTTGAAACTGTTTAAAAGGTACTACAATCAATTTTCCCAAAGCCAGCATTTCCACATCAAAAGCTGGTAATTGAATTCCATTCATTATTTGAATACTCATATCACACCGGCGCACTCAAAATTTCACAAATTAATAGATTATCAGCAGCAAGACCTAAATCTTTCACAAATTGTTTTACTTCTTCTTTAGTAAATCCATAGTCTTCAGATTGTTCATAAATTTTCTGAATCGCTACTAGAGGTTTAATATCATTTTTTTTCAACACCACTACTTCACCTCCCTGCTCTTTTTCCAGTTTTTCTTTTAGCGCATATCCAATTTTCCAACTTCTCGGAACATCACTAGAACGGATTAAACAACCACGAGTAAGTCCGTATTTATCGTAGTTTACTAATCTCGTCATTACTGCATTAAATGTTTTACCATTTGTTGTTTCACATATTCTTACCCCAATTTTTACCTCGCATATATTCAAGCAGTCATAACCAGAGATAATAAAATGTAAATCATGTGTTGCATCAGAAACTTTTTTAACTTCTTGAATTACTACATTTTCTGTACCACCATTAGGAATCATAGTCATAGCAGAGAGAATTATTGCTGCTAATTGATCATCATCTTTCATGGGTAT
>LJOT01000441.1 GCA_001672075.1 Anabaena sp. CRKS33 | reverse complement strand
TCAGCCATGAGTTTGATTTTTTCCAATTTAAACAGCATCTACCAATTCAAAACGAATTTTTTTACCAAGAACTCTTGCAGCTTTATCAATTGTTTCTAAGGTAACAGAATGATGATCAGGATCTAAAAGTCTATCAACAGATGATCTACTTGTTTTCATTTTCTCAGCCATTGCTGTTTTAGTAATATTTTTCTCAGCCATTGCGGTTTGAATTTGCCAAGCAATTACTCTTTTCATAGCTATTAAATTGATTTCGTCTAATGTTCCATCTTTTTCTAAAAACGCATCAAGAGAAGAACCAACATAAGGATTTTCTGTCATTTTTACGCCTCCATTTTCAGAATTATACTCTACCTTCAATAATAACTCAAGTTGCTAGTTATCTAGTTGAGGCTGGTAATTGGTAATTGGTCTTAATCCTGTTCATCCTTAAATCCTGGACATCCTGATTCAGACAATTTCTCTAACTAGTAACTTACGTTATTACGAGCATCTGTTAAATTTGTTTGGTTGGACATTGTGGGATTTTTCCTCATGCTGTAGCTGATATTTTTTAATATTATCAGTTAGCTTTCTCACCCGTGGAGGGAATTAATTCCCAGTCTAATAGCCGAAGTCCGTTTTAACGGACTCAATGATTATTTTAGTCGTCTTGAGATGATTTTTATTATGAGTTTTAGAATTCAATATCATCCTCATTTGCTTTTGATTGTATTTCTGTAGATATTTCTGATTTTAGCAATGATTCTTTAACCTTTTGGCGTTCTGTTTCAAGTTTATTGGCATATTCTGGCTCTTTCCATTCGACTCTAGATGTTAATTCATAGACATCAGTTCTACCTTTTCGGATTTTTTTCTTTATTAATCCTTGTTTTTCAAGGCTTTTTAGACCATATTGAGCTTTTCTTACACTCATTTTACAGATGTTTGCAATTGTTTCTAAGCTTGAAAAGCACTCTCCTCTACGCGCTACATGAGCATATAGTCTGAACTCATAAGGGCTGAGTCCATATAAATCTAGATCAGCGTGGACAAAAATCACTCTGTTAGGCGGATTTTTTTCTGTATCCATATTTTTTGTATTTGTTGGGCATTTTTACTTCGTACCCAAGTATATTGTGCAGACAAAGTATATCCTAGTAAATATCAATATAAATATCAAGGGAATAACTATAGAGGATTGACTTTATATGCACTAAAAACAGATGTTGACGTACAAACTGCAACACTTTACAATACAAAAAGAAAGCTGACTGTTCGAGCAGCCAGCTTTCACGACAAATTTCTGTTTTTTGAGTTTTCCTTGCATTTAACCCCAAGGAGGGTATTCATTATGGACAATTATAACTCAAAGTCTGTTCCATCGGCAAGACAGCAAATCGAACTCAATGTAAGAGGTTCTAAATTTCCAGTTGAACTAGGGTGCAAATTGGAAAGAGTAATAGAACTAACACACGCTAAAGCTACAGAGATCAGCAAAGCAAGAAAGAAAGGTCTTCATACTTATGAGATTGATATCTGTAACGGAGCTTGGATTATTCACATCAAAAGACAAAACGGCATTCACTACTGCTATGATGTTTGGTTTCGTCCAATGATATTAAAAGCTGCGTAAAAAGTTGAAAGAGATACTCTAAAAGTATTTATGTCAGCAAAAATAAGGGGTAAAGATTATTAATAAATCCTTACCCTTTAACTTTATTAATTCACTTAAAACCTACGCCCCTACAGATTCCTTAGCAGCGTACAAAACCTCAGCCGAGATATCCTTAAACCCACGCTCACGGGCAAACTTTTCAGTATTTCGCTTCACTTTCCCGCGCACAAAACCAGGAATCTTATTCAATTCTGCTTGGCCATCTTTTGTCCAATTCAAACCAGATTCCGCAGAAATTCCTTTGGTAATTACTTCTTTTGTATCGTGTCCACCAAAGATTTCTAAAAGGTGATCTTCCATTCCCAAAGTGAAGGAATTGTAGATTAAATCTGTGATTTGATTTGTGCCTTCATAACCCATAAATGGTTTGTATCCAATGGGGAAATTCTGCACGTGAATAGGTGCTGCAATGACACCACAAGGAATATCCAAACGTTTACCTACATGGCGCTCCATCTGCGTACCAAATATAGCAGAAGGTTCAACGCGAGCGATCGCATCCCCAATTTCACCATGATCGTCTGTAATTAATACTT
>LJOT01000440.1 GCA_001672075.1 Anabaena sp. CRKS33 | reverse complement strand
AAGACAAAGTGGCTATGATTTAAGTACCGTCGGGCGGACGGAAACTAATAACGCTTGTGGAGAGATGACCCTCTGCTCAGACTTGGTAACAAGTTTGAGTAAGGTTGCTCATTGAAACAAGAATCCCCGTCCCTCTATAGGGCGGGGAGCGTCAAGCAGTAAATAGTAAACATCCAAAGTTCAAAGTTAATAAAATTGATATGTTGCGTGTTTTAATTTTAGGTGGGATTGGTGATGCTGTCGAGTTGGCTGCTAAAGTAGCAAATATTCACGGTATTGAGGCGATCGCCTCTTTAGCTGGTAGTACCCGTAAACCTACCCTTCCCCTTGGTAATGTGCGGATTGGTGGTTTTGGTGGTGTAGCCGGATTGACGACTTATTTACGAGAAATGCACATTGATTTATTAATTGATGCTACTCATCCTTTCGCTGATCAGATTTCTGCAAATGCAGCCATAGCCGCAGAGGAAGTGGGTATTCCGCGATTAATGGTAATTCGTCCACCTTGGGAAAAATTAGAGGGTGATAACTGGTTAGAAGTAGAAAATAATCTGGCCGCAGCAGCAGCTTTATCAAATCAATCCAAACGAGTATTTTTAACAATTGGTAGACAAGAAATTGCTACTTTTGCAAATTTAGCAGAAATTTGGTTTTTAATGCGGATGATTGATCTCCCAGATGCCGATGCCATAGTACCACCCGGTTTGATCATAAGCGATCGCGGTCCCTTTAATTTAGAAAAGGAACAGGAAATTTTACTCAAATACAATATAGATACTATTGTGAGCAAAAATAGCGGTGGTAATGCCACATATCCTAAAATTATCGCCGCCCGAAAACTAGGTATAAAAATTGTGATGGTCAAACGTCCACCTATACCCCCAGGAGAACAAGTTCCAGATGTAGAAAGTGCTGTACAATGGCTTTTGAATCTGACGGGGGGAAAAAATAGTGGTGCTTGATTACTGAATCTATACTGGATTAATTTAAATTAATGTAATTAAAACAAATGCACAAACTTCTCACATTTAATAATGAAAAACTTCTCCGTCAAGCGCTTACCCACCGTTCTTATGTCAATGAAAACCCAGGAGAAGGGGAACACAATGAACGCTTAGAATTTCTTGGTGATGCTATACTCAATTTTATCAGTGGACAATATCTTTATCGTCGTTATCCCCAAAAAGGAGAGGATGAATTAACTCGTCTGCGTTCTGCATTAGTAGAAGAAAAACAACTAGCAAAATTCGCCCTTGAAATAGGTATAGAATTGAGAATGAGATTAGGAAAAGGGACAATTAGAGATGGAGGTTTTCAAAATCCTAACTTACTCAGTAGCACCTTTGAAGCAGTGATTGGTGCTTATTATTTAGATAACAATTGTGATATTGACACAGTTCGCGCTATTGTTGAACCATTATTTGATTCTGCATCAAAACATATTGTTGAAACTCGCTCAAATGTAGACTCTAAAAATCAATTGCAAGAATGGGTACAAAGGGAAGTCACTCCAAACCCTCCTAAATATGTAACAGAACATATAGGAGGACCATCTCACGCTCCAGAATTTATTGCTAAGGTATTAATTGATGGAAAAGAATATGGTCAAGGTAAAGGACGTAGTAAAAAAGATGCAGAAAAAGCTGCTGCTGAAGACGCACTAGCTAAATTAAAAAAACGAGGTTTACTAATTTAATCAATTGCGTATTACTAACCAGGTTCTGAACATCTAAAAACCCGATCAAGATTGACCGGGTTATAGTGAATTTGCAGCTTTCAAATGATTAAAGTAAAGTAAGTGAATCTAAGTTACTAAAGGTGGACTTGTGGAAACACAAACACAGCATCTCTACGTCTTTCCGCTCTGGGATTTGGCCTCGCCACTTACAATCGGCTACTTGCCACTTGATCATCAATAATGCTGTAATCTGCTGGGCTGATGACAGGGGACACTAGATCATTCGCCCTTTTTGGTTGGTTTCTTATCTGTTTGGTGTCCTATGGATTTAATATATCATTTGATTTTGCTGGTGGGATCTGTTCTTTACATTTATTAACATTATTAACACGTTATGATAAGGGAACAGGGAACAGGGAACAGGGAACAGGGAACAGGTGACAGGGGACAGGTAATAGGTGACAGGGAACAGGGAACAGGTGACAGGGGACAGGTAATAGGTGACAGGGAACAGGGA
>LJOT01000794.1 GCA_001672075.1 Anabaena sp. CRKS33 | reverse complement strand
GTAAGCGTCACCCCGAGCACCGTCTTGACAGAGAACTGATCGAGAAGGCGTATTTGTCGTAAGGACCGCTTACGACGAATATGGCATCTCAGGCAGCGAGCAGGGCTGCCTTCTGACCTTTTTGAGATTTCGCCCAGTTTTCCGGGGTCAGTTGACCGACATTCCAATTGGTGGCATGAGGGAGACGAGTGAGGACATCCCTGAGGTAGTCATAGGGATTGATGTCCCGCCGACGGCAACTTTCGATGATCGTATAGAGGATGGCGGAGCGCTGGCCTGCCTCCACGTCACCAAAGAAGAGCCAGTTCTTTTTTCCGATGGCCGTGGGGCGGATCGAGTTTTCGACGAGGTTGTTGTCGATCTCAACCCTGCCGTCGCCGAGATAGACCCCTAGGAGGGGGAAGTTGGCGAGGGCATAGTCGATCGCTTTGCCCATGGAACTGCGAGGCAGATACCGTCCCTCCTTCTTCAGCAAGGCTAGAGCGGACTCGATACGCCGGTAGATTGGGACACTCTGAGCCGAGCGAACCGCTTCTCTCAAAACTGGACCGGCCTTTTCCTCCCGAAGCCGGGCCTCC
>LJOT01000158.1 GCA_001672075.1 Anabaena sp. CRKS33 | reverse complement strand
AAAATCCCCACCTTGAGAACAAAAAATAGCATCTATAATGATCTTTAAATAATGAGAAGCGGTGGGATCACAATGTAAATAAAAACTACCTGTTGGTTTCAAAACTCTGTGAATTTCTGCCACCCGTAAAGTCATATTCACCAAATAAGCTAAAAGACTACCCTTACCTAAAACCTTTGTTAAACCAGAAATTAAATCTATGCTTTGGGAAGTGAAATGACCTAAATAGTTTTCTTGAATTTCTGCTAAACCTTGATTAGCGTGATCATCCCATGTCCAAGTGTCAATAAAAGCCTGTGCTTGTGCTTTGTCTTCTTTACCGACATTATTATATATTTGATTATAATTACGTTTAGAATTAAATGGCGGATCAATATAACAAAGGTCAATAGTTTCATCTTTAATATGTTTTCTTAATACTTCCAAATTATCGCCATAAAATAGTTGATTAACCATGATTAATGCTCCCACAAAATAATTTATTCAATCCTGCATTATTGCCATGATCATGAATATACCACAGAATAAGCAACTTAGTAAACTTACTGTGCATTTAATTTGGTTCTTCAGTACCTAATATGCTAAATTCTGAGAATAAGAAATCTAAATAAGATCAAGAAGAGTATACTGGTTGGAGTTGGGTAAAATCGGTTTGGTGATCTCTTTTTTGGCTATACTTTAATTAACAACTGTCTATTTTGAGATAGGACAAATGGGTCAGCATCAGCTAAAATAATTGAACGACCGACAAAAGAGTTACAATTTACAGCACTTACCGATGTTATGAGGTACATCTCTAGCTGGCAAGATGCCAGCACCACAAGAGTTTCATGATTCAACTTTGTACTTCATCAGAGCGCAAACCGCTGTATAGTTTTGAAATAGTTGGTTTTGAGATCAGTGGGTGGACGTGAGATCACTAAAATATGTGAAGAAAAGTAAAATCTCTTAAAACTTCTTCATTTTTCCCTGGCTATAGCGATAATTTTTAACAACAAACTACTTAGTTAGTCTTGAGATAGTTGTAAGTTGGCACTGTCTGATGATAGAATCACCACAGCAACAAGTAACAGGGAGTAGACAACTAACAAGTGACAACTGACAAATTTCTGTTAAAAATAGTGATATACATAAACTGGATTAGAGATCAGGACTAAGTATATAATGACCTCAGAGCAAGTAATTAGACGTTCGGATATATTAAACACTCAGGTAATTACCCGCGACAACGGTAAGCGGTTAGGTATCGTGAGTCAAGTCTGGGTTGATGTAGATCAAAGAGAGGTTGTGGCGCTTAGTTTGCGAGACAGCCTTATCTCTATTTCTAGTCTCCCTCGCAATATGTATCTCAACAGCATTAACCAAATCGGTGATGTCATCTTAGTTGATAATGAGGATGTGATCGAAGATGTGGAAATAGAGATTCTCAGTAACCTCATGAACTGGGAAGTGATTACAGAAACAGGTGAAGTTTTAGGCAAGGTACGGGGCTTTAAATTTAATGGCGAAACAGGTAAAATATACACTATAGTCATTGCTTCTTTAGGATTACCCCAAATTCCTGACCAGTTTTTGAGTACCTACGAACTTTCCATAGATGAAGTTGTCAGCACTGGGCCGAGTCGCTTGATTGTGTTTGAAGGTGCTGAAGAAAGAGTCAACCAGTTAACTGTAGGCGTTTTAGAACGGCTAGGTATTGGTAAAGCCCCCTGGGAAAGGGACGCAGAAGAAGAATTTGGTTATACCCCCCCTCGCACAGTTGCACCGAGTAATCAATTACCCAGCGGTGTTCCTCTGGAAGCACCTCGGCCAAAGGTGCGTATTCCTGAACCTGTAGCCCAAGAAGAGGAATGGACAGAAGACTACGTAGAGGAAGAAAGACCTCAGCGTCAAGTTATGAAAGCCCGTTCCTATGAGTCAATTCGGTATGAAGAGGAAGAGGAAGATAACTGGAGTGAGGCGACGGTTCGTGACAGTTATCAAGAAGCACCCAGTGAGGCTAAACCTGCTAAAAAGACCTACGCTGACCAGTATGATGACTACGATGATGATTTAGATGGTGATGCTTGGGATGATGCACCAAAGCCCGTAAATATCCCGAAAAAGGTCAAGGAAAGACAGGTGGAATACGAAGAAGAAGGCGGATATTAAGTTTTGTAAACCCCCTGATACTGGTAGTAAAGGGGGTATTCTTTGTATCGGTTTGTTTCCGTAAAGGTGCATTTTTCTTTGTCGGATTTGGAAAATTGAGGATATCCAAACAGTTAAAACTGTCCCCTGTTCCCTGTCCCCTGTCCCCTGTTCCCTGTCCCCTGTTCTCACAGACAACTTATTCAGCAAGCCCTACTTATAGTTACTTATAGTTAAAAATTTAAAATATCTAAAGATGCTTCTATTTCTAATTTTATAATTCTAGCCTGTGTATCTTGATATTCTGCTAATTTTCCCTCTTGCCAATATAAATCTGCTGCTTTATGAAAATCTGCAACTGCTCCCTGTTTATCTCCTATCTCTAATCGGGCATTTCCTCGGTTATAATAAGCATTAATATAGTGGTAATTCATTTTAATTACTTGAGTATAATCGCTAATTGCTGCTGCATATTTTCCTAAATCAAAGTGAGCATTACCTCGATAATAATAAGCATCAATATCATCACCATTAAGAATTGCTTGGGTATAATCGTCAATTGCTCCTTGATAATCTCCTAATTTAGCCCGATTATGTCCCCGGTTTTTATAACTAATACCATGATCACAATCAATAGGAATGACTTGCTTTAATTGATTTTTATCATCTAATAAATAACGAGCAATTTGTCTATCTTTTTGTGTGGTAGCATAATCAGGATTCAGCTTAATTGCTTGATTATAATCTTCAATTGCTCCTTGAGTATCACCAATATGAGAACGAACATCACCACGATTTTTATAATTAATTGCAATATGGGGATTAATTCTAATTGCTTGGCTGTAATCTTCTATAGCTACTTGATAATTACCTATTTGATAATGTGCTAAACCTCTTTTACTATAAGCTTGCTCATAATTAATATTAATATTTATTGCTTGACTATAATTAGTAATTCCTGTGTGATAATCTCCTAATTGACAATTAACTAAACCGAGTTTGTAATAAATTTCAGCATGATTATAATTAATTTTTAAAGCTTGATGATAACTGTTAATTGCGGCTGCATAATCTCCATTTTGGAAATATTCATCACCGAGCGTTAAATAAAAATTTGTTAAATCAACAGGTGCAGATGGGGATTTTATGAATTGACTTGGAGATAAATTAGATTTATGAGAATTTGCGGAAACTTGAAATTGTTCTAAATAGGAAAATAAACCACCACCATATAATAATTGATTAATCCCAAAGGAAATTTTTCCAGTTTTTAATTTAATCATTTGGGTGGGGAGAAATCCAGCTAATAAAAGGTGATATGCTGTTTGGGCTTCATTAACTTCTTCTTGAATCAAAATACAGACAATTACTGCATTTTTTTCCACTTCCTCCGCACTCACTGACCATCTAACTCTATCAATACTACCGTGACGAGATTTGACTTCAACCCCAATTAAAGAGTTAGCGGTGAGGGTAAAATCGCTTTTACCATCACCACCAAAGCGTTTTTCATAATCTATTTCAGTAATAAAATCGGCTAATCTTTCTTTAACAACTTCCTCTCCTAATTTACCTTTCAGGTTATTAATGAAAACATCACGGACTGGGGAAGTGCGTTTATATTTTTCCGTCATTAACCAACAAAATTCCCGTAATGTCTTTAATCTATCACCGGAAATAATAGTTAATTCACTATGTTGACCTTCAACTTCGCAATGAAGTAGACAACCAGATTTTAACCTGTTGAGAAAGTCAGACTGTAGCGATCGCAGTAGAGTAATCCAGTCCATTTTTCATTAACTTATATCATATCTGTGGGGGCTGGTAATTGCTCAGATTTTCGTCCCTCTTACCCCCTGACAAATAATTATTGAGGATTTTTTCTTTCTTCCTTGATTTGGCGTAATTTTTGGATTAGTTTTCTATGAGATTCAGTCCGACCAACAAAGGAATTATCGTTCTGTGTCGCTGAAGGTACAGGATTAATAGTATTTACGGTTGCAGTCTCCAGGGTATTCTTAGTATCCAGGGGTGTAGATACCTTTTCAGGATTGGTAGTTACAGCAGGTTGTGTTTGAATTGTAGATACCTTTTCAGGATTGGTAGTTACAGCAGGTTGTGTTTGAATTGTAGATACTTTTTCAGGATTGGCAGTTGCAGCAGGTTGTGTTTGAATTGTAGATACTTTTTCAGGATTGGCAGTTGCAGCAGGTTGAATCTGAGAACTTACTCCAGAAGTATTGAGATTATTTTGGAACTTGAATTGGAAAGGATAAGAGCTAATGAGTTGCTTATCTGCTTGAGGCGGATTATTCTTGAAATATGCTCTCACCTTAGATTGTAACTGAGGCGATATACTTACTTCTTGGAATTTAATATCTAAAACCTTGCCATCTGAACCTACTAATACTGCTCCCAACACTGTACCTTCCATCTCGGCTGTTTCAGTAGGGATGGTTTCACGAATTACCCCTTTTTCTTGGACATTCGGATATTCCTGTTGAATGTTTTGTCTGAAAGTGCGATAGGATTGGAGTCTAGCCACCAATTGTTCAGTTCCCTTGCTTTTAAATTCAGACTCGGTTGTGACTATTTCTGGTGATTTACCTGTAGAATTGTCTGCTAAGGATATTTTTTCCTGTTCTTGAGGAATTTTAACCACATTATCTTCTGTTTTCACTGCTTGTGTTGGTGAAATTCCTGTTGCCGTTCTACTGCCCATGTCATACTGTTCAGGAGATGGATTATTAAGTGGTTCTCCAGATATTTCATTATTCTGTTTGATTTCTGGTAGCCTATTAATTGCTAAGGGTTCGGTTTCCGGGATTCTCTCGCTGAGATTATTGAGATCAGGAGATGTTGAGGGAGTATATCTGGCTTCTAATCTAGTTATTTCTCTCTGTGAATTGCTGCGAATCAGTCCCAAGATAGATTGTCTGCTAGGTAGGGAAGAGGTGTTATAGCTGGTTGGTGAGCTAGGAATAACTGATAATGGTGGATTAGACAATTCTGGCTGCAAAGGGGGATAGATAGTTGTTAAGTTCCCCAAATTACTTCCCGGTAGTTGTTGCTGTAGTGGCAGTGGCGGTTGCTGTAATGGCAGCTGGGATATTTTAGCAGGTTGCGGTAATCGCTTTTGATCGGCCGCGCTCAATTCCATGAGGGGAACTGCTTTTGATGGGTCAATCTTCGCAGATTCACTAGAGTTAACTGGCATTAATGGCACAATTAAGGCAATAGCACTGTGGATACCAAGGGAAGCTATGGCTGCTATTCCCGTTGGTTGGCTCAACATTTCCGGTATGTTTTTAAAGATGGATACGTAAGACATAATGTTATCGTTTATTTAGATTGGTTAAGGTTGAATAGAAGTTTTATCAACAAAGAATTTAGGACTCATCTTCATGATCAAGTGTAAAGTATCAATAGTGAAGTTAACGGACTTAATGCCCCTGATCCCGAAATTGATTAATTCCCGAATTTGTATGTTGTGAATTATTGTTTGTATTTTAGACTATTTTGTCATTTTCTGTATCTATCCTAATTATTATATAATAACTTCCTCTGCGGCTAATTTCAACAGGAAAAATCATGATATTTTAAGTTTTGTTTTCCCGTTTCCCTGTTTCCTAAAGATCAGGAATCTCCGCTCTCTTCAGTAGTATTAGTGTTAATATTTACTTTTTTGCCATTACTGAATCATGTTTGCCGTCAGCCTTAGGACTATGATCTATGATCTGATATTGACATAATTATATATAATTAGATGATGACTATATGGATAAGTAATTTTCATTCAACTAATATGCCCAGGCTGCAAAATAGATATAAGTACCAAGAAGGAGAGTTAGGTTAATGACATTCACTTATGGAATAGAGGGATGCCTCCGCGTTGGTCAACTAGCTCCCGATTTTACAGCAACAGCCGTAGTAGATCAAGATTTTAAGTCAATTAAATTATCTGATTATCGCGGTAGATATGTTGTTCTGTTTTTCTACCCCCTGGATTTTACCTTTGTTTGTCCTACTGAAGTTGCTGCTTTTAGCGATCGCTATGCAGAATTTAGCAACCTAAATACGGAAGTTTTCGGTATTTCCGTTGATAGTGAATTTTCTCACCTCGCTTGGATGCAAACAGACCGTAAATCCGGTGGTGTTGGTGACTTAAATTATCCCCTGGTTTCTGACATTAAAAAAGAAATTAGCGCCGCTTACAATGTTCTCGACCCTTCCTCTGGTATTGCTTTACGTGGTTTGTTCATCATTGATAAAGATGGCATACTTCAACACGCTACTATAAATAATATGGCTTTTGGTCGCAGTATAGATGAGACGTTAAGAACGTTACAAGCAATTCAGCACGTGCAATCTCACCCAGATGAAGTTTGTCCTATTGATTGGCAACCAGGAGATAAAACTATGAATCCTGATCCCGTCAAGTCTAAAATCTACTTCTCTACTACTTAAATAACTGGTTAAATAACTGGGGATTAGGAATTAGTGCTAACAAATTACTTACAAATTACTCTTTATGCTGACTTCAACTGATTTCACTGGCTTATTTAATGAGAGATTTTTCCATAACTTTTTACCTATACCAGCCCTAGATAATTTTAGATTGGGTGTAGGAACACCGGATTTTAAATTATCGGATATTACTAACAACACTGTTATCAAACTCTCTGATTTCCGAGGTAAACAACCTGTAATACTGGCATTTACCAGGATTTTCACAGAAAAGCAATATTGCCCCTTTTGTTATCCCCATATTCAAGCTTTAAATGAAAATTATGAACAGTTCAAAAATCGGGGAATTGAAATTTTATTAATTACTAGCACTGACAAAAAGCAAAGTCAAATCATCGTCAAAGATTTGGGTTTAAAAATGCCATTATTGAGTGATCCTAGTTGCCACACATTTCGTACTTATAAAACTGGACAAGCATTAGGAGCGCCTTTACCAGCGCAGTTTGTGTTAGATAAAGATGGAAAACTGCTCTACAGGCATTTATTTTCCTTCTTAAATCATAATGCTAGTGTAGAGACACTTCTAGAAAAATATAGGGGTAGGCAATAGGCAATAATTTAGGTTTTAAACTGGCTATCTGTTAATTAGCTCTCAATCGGGACTAACAGGTTCTAACTTACCCGTACGTCGATTATAACGATAAGCTTTAGACATTAAACTGGGATGAGGAAGTACACAATATTTTTTGTTATCAATTATAATTGATACTACTTTTTCTCCAGAGGTACAGGAGACATTAATTACCTCCCAACTTTTAATTAGCTCTAAATTGGGATCAACAGGTTCTAACTTACCTGTAGCCCGATTATATTGATAAGCTTTAGACATTAAACTGGGATGAGGAAGTATACAATATTTTTTGTTATCAATTATAATTGATACTACCATTCCCCCAGAGGTACAGGAGACATTAATTACCTCCCAGCTTTTAATTAGCTCTACATTTGGGTCACTAGGAGAATTAAAAGTTAGTCTTGGCTGTGTTTCTAGCAGAGAATTAGAACTTGGTTTTGGCTGTGTTTCTGCTGGAGAATTAGAACTTGGTTTTGGCTGTGTTTCTAGCAGAGAATTAGAACTTGGTTTTGGCTGTGTTTCTGGTAGAGAATTAGGATTTTTAATATAACGTCTTGTAAATATTTCCGAGGCCTTTTGGTAATCTGAAAGTGCGTTTTTAAAATCACCAGTTAAAGTGTAAGCTATAGCGCGGTTAATATAAGCATTAAAATCATCAGGATCAATTAGAATAGCTAGAGTTGACACTTTTATAGCTGCTGGATAGTCTTTTAAGTTATTAAACACATCTGCCTGAATAGTGTACCCATAACTATTGCGAGGTTCGAGACGAATAGCTTGTTTAGAAGATTCCAAAGCCGCTTGATATTTTCCCATTTTAATATAAGCCATACCTTGATGGGCATAAGCATCGGCATAGTTAGGGTTAAGACGAATTGCGCGGTTAAAATCTTCAAGGGCCGCTTGATCATTTTGTAAGAATAGCTGACTCCAACCCCGGTTGAGGTAGGCATCTAAGTAGTTAGGATCAAGAACAATAGCTTGGTTAAAATCCGTCAGGGCCTCTTGATGTTTGCTGACCCAGGTGTGTGAATATCCTCTTTTGAAGTATGCTTCTATATATTTAGGGTCTAGCTTAATTGCTTGAGTAAAATCTTCCGTAGCTTCCCGATAATTATATTGGTCTAGTTTAGTAATACCCCTAGCGTAAAAGTCTCTTGCTGACTGAGGATTACTTAAATTATTAGCAGGTTTAGCAGTAGGAGTATCATCCTTCTTCATGGGGGTATTTTTAATAATTGGCTCATTTGTAGCTAAAAAAGTATTAATAGGAATCCCCGCATTAAATCCCGTTTTTTGTGTCACCACTGCTCCCGTTTCTGTTTTATTCTTAGCTGAAGTATCAGCTAACCCGTGAATTGCCACAACCCTACCAGCAACATCAAACACCGGACCACCACTATTACCCGTTATAGTTCTGGCATCATAAATCAAACCATAGCCATTAATAGCATTACTAGCGCGAGAAACAACCATTCCCGTAGTAAAAGCAAAATCTCTGGCAGATCCAACTTTACCAAATACGGCCGGAAAACCGCCCACAAAAACATCAGCACCCTCTACCATTTGGTCAGAGTTTCCTAAAGTAGCAATGGGATAATCTTCTGTAGCCACAAAAGTAGCTAAAGCTAAATCCGCGTCATTTTTAGTTTTCTGTAATACTTTAACATCTTTAACAGGGTAATCTTTGCCCGTGTTTGTGCGTACAGAATAAGTAGTATCTGTAGCGCAAGTAATTTTCCCTGCCCGTCCTAAATCATCACATACCACATGATTAGCCGTAAGGACAGTGTAAATATTACCTTGTTTAGCAATAATTACACCTGACCCTCCAGGAGTAAGATCACCCTCTGCATTAATTTGGACAGAGGTATTTTTAGCAATTTGAGCAATCTTTTGGGTACTAACAGTATCAGTAGCAGATGTTGGTAAAGAAATGACAATATTTGCGATTACTGCCGTAGTCAAGATGGTATAATTTACCACGGTAAAATATAAATTCATCTAAACCTCCTCTAGGAGACCCCCACCAAAACTGTACTCAGTTTGGTGATGGGAGGAAAAGTGTGCGGTGTGCGGTGTGCGGTGTGCGGGGTTGGTTGTTGGTGGCATAGTATTGAATTTGGGTAATTAAGTATTATCTGGTTTCGTAACCAGCTAAAGTTCCCTGTTGATATTCCTTACCTTGAATATCAGGATTAGCCATTAAGGGTCAATCTTTAGCCTTAGCGACGATATTGGTGAGTCAGGACGGGATTTTTTGAGAATAATTGTGAACGGAAACTGTCTAAATATTGCTGCTTTTTTGTTTCTTAGTAATTGTCACCGCTTGCGCTGAATGAATTGGGTTTAATGGCGTGAAGTTGGTATCTAAAACAAATACGTTGGACATGAAGTCCCTCCTTGCGGGTAATGTTAGCCTGGACAAAGAT
>LJOT01000793.1 GCA_001672075.1 Anabaena sp. CRKS33 | reverse complement strand
CGCCAGTCCAGAACGTCCCCGTCTTCCCATCATAATTAGATCAGCATTCCAAGTTCTCGCTAATTCACAAATCATTCTTCCTGGATTACCACTATTTTGAGTAAATTCCGTATTAATACCTGCTGTATGGGCTTGGCTACTAAATGACTGTAACATCTGCAAACCTTCATTTTTAAATTTTTCCCAGTGTTCTTGGTATAATTTAAAGCTTTCTTCGTTCCACCCTGGATAATAGTCAATATTCGGGAAAATCAGGGCTTCGGGACTACCATCTTCTTCATGTGATAAAACGTGCAATAGCATTAAATCAGCAGAAGTTAACTTTGCTAAAGATAGGGCTTGATTAAAAACTTCTATACCCATTTCTGAGCGATCTAATGCTGCCAAAATTCGGTTAAACATAATACCTCAATATTAAATTGCTAATGAATTAGCCCTACACCCACCCTATACAGAAAATCACAAAATTGCATCTTATCTCAGATAGATTCACAAAAATTAAAATTTATTTCTCAGTAGCAATAATGTGTAAATCTATATGTTTTTCTCCGATTAACTCCAATAATCGTTCCGTAAAAGA
>LJOT01000009.1 GCA_001672075.1 Anabaena sp. CRKS33 | reverse complement strand
CTACTTTATGTTAAGAATCTTTTCAACCCACAGGCTTTTTACATTTCTACTCACTGGTTTAATGATTACCTCCTGTGGTGGAGGTACATCAAGTAATACCCCCACTACAGGTACATCTAGCGGTACATCTAATAATACTTCTGGTGGAGGGGGGCGACAAGGCTTAACAAATCGGGGTAGTGGTCGAACTACTGGTACTAATCCCATTATAGATATAAGAAGGCAAAATGCTCAGGATACGTACGCTGATTGCGTCAGAGCTGGTAATGATCCTAGTTTAAATTGTGACCTTGATCTGCGTGGAGTTCCTTAAACTTAATCTAGAGTAGTAGGTTGGGTAGAGCGACAGCGAAACCCAACATTTCCAAAAATAACTTCAACCAAGTTTGCGAAAAACAAAAATAAGATTAATAAGCGCAACACAAAATTTTTATCACTAATATCTGTATATCAAAATATCGTCAACCGCTGTAACTACATAACCAGCAAAATGATAAATGAAAAAAATAAATATTTTTCCTCACATATCGTTACTAGAGCGCTATTTAATCTCAGAAATTATCCCAATTTTACTATTTACCATCATTATTGTTACTGTTGTTGCGGAATCAATTGGTATATCATTCGAGCAATTTAGTTTTCTCCTGACGGAACAAATATCTTTAGGTACTTTAATATATTTACATATTCTTAAACTACCTGAATTTATTGTTTTTGCTGTACCAGTTGCTATTTTAATGACCACAATATTCGTTTATGATAAATTATCAAGTACCGGGGAAATTATTGCTTTACAAAGTTGTGGAATAAGTTTATATAAGTTAATATATCCAGCTATTAATCTCAGTCTTATTCTCTCATTAATCCTATTTATTGTTAATGAATTTATTGTTCCTGTCTCTAACTATCAAGCTGCTATTACTTTAGAAAAAGCCATGAATATAAATAGATGGGATCTTAAAAGTGATCACATTGTTTATAAAGAATTAGCTAACAGGAATCATGAACAAATATCAGATGAAAATAATTATCTTAAATACCTCTTTTACGCGGAGAGATTTAGCAATGGAAAAATGAAAGAAGTTACCTTATTAATTAGAGATACCCAAGGATTAAAGGTAATTATAAAATCTAAATTTGCTGAATGGAACCAAGGAAAAAAATATTGGTATTTCTATGACGGTATCAAGAGTATAATTAATCCAGATGGTTCTTATAGTCAGGGAATTAAATTTGATAAAATTCCTCTTGATCTTTCTCATATATCTTCACAATTTCAACTCGATAGGGAAAAATTAGATGACAGAGAAATGAATATATTACAAATTTATCAACGATTGTTAGTTGCGAAAAAAGCCGGGGATATTCGGAATCTAATCAAATTACAAGTTAATTTTCAAAAAAGATTTACCCTACCTTCTTCCTGTGCTGTATTGGCTTTCTTGGGTGCAGCTATAGGAATTAATTTACAACCAAGAATTAAATATAATAGTTTGACAATTACTTTAGTAATTCTCTGGGTAATAAAAATATTGGAGGCGATTATTCATGCTTTGATTATATCAGAAAATATCTCAATTTATGCAATGTGGCTACCAAATATTTTGGCTACAGTTTTTGGCTTCTATATATTAATTAAAAAAATTTAGGTAATTGGTATTGGTAATTTGGTAATTGGTGATAAAATTCCGTTTTCATCCTATTTATCCTTTAATCCTGGAGATCCTGATTCTGACGCTATGCCTAACTAAGTAGGTGAACGGAAAAAAACCGACATAAGTAACGAAAAGTAAAGTTGCCCGAAACCTCTTTTCTGTTCCCTGTTCCCTGTTCCCAGTTAAGAGTTCCCTTGTCATAACGACAATTTCTAACGCCAACCTACTTAGCAACTTACGTTATTAGGATCAATCCCCTGAGATCGCAAATAAGCTATTAGCCGTTCCTTTTCCTGACGTTCCTGTTCAGCCCGTTGATGTTCCTGTTCAGCCCGTTGATGTTCCTGTTCAGCCCGTTGGTGTTCTTGTTCAGCCCGTTGACGTTCCTGTTCAGCCCGTTGACGTTCCTGTTCAATCAATTCTACAGCCCAAGGTAACAAATTACCTTTTTCATCCCACCATCGCAACCAATAGCCAGTACGACCTTCCTTTGCACCTCTCCATGTTCCTAAAAATAGTCCCATGGTATCAACCCAATGACGACCATTCTCATCTGGTTGCTGTAATTCATAACGTCCATTTTCCAATTGATAATATTCTAATAATCCCCCCTCTGGCTCAAAAATTATATAAGTGGTGATTTGTAAAATTTGTTCATAAAAAAACCATTTTCCCGGTGGATAGGTACGTTTAACTGAATATTCCCCACCGTCTTGATCTGATAAAAACTCTATCACTATTGTCGGTACATCCCCTTCTAAGTTGGGTGTATAACTTTTCCTGTCAGGTAATATCTCTTTAACTGAAGGTATGTATAGCCAATCTGGTGCTTTAGCCACAAATTGCCCATTTAATGTGGCACATAGCCCAAAATTAGCCGCAATTAACATCTGTGGTTGTATAAATCCACTGATTTCTAAACTTTCACGTAAAGCCCCCGCTAAAAGTGGTTGTCCTGTATTTTCCACTGGTTCGTCCTCTAACTGAAAATCATCGGGTAAGGCTTCCCAGGAGATTACCAGTCCAGTCTGTGATTTAATTTCACTGAGTAGGGTTGCCATAAGCGTCATGAAGGTTGATTTATTTTGATTTTATCAGATGATATGATTGTTGAAGAAGTATATTGATTAATTAAATATCTGTTAAATGTCAGTATTTTCTCTGTAACGGGAGTGGAGGAATTAATCGAGACTTAATAAGTAGGTGAAATAAGTAGGTGAACGGAAAAAAACGACACAAGTAACGAAAAGTAAAGTTGCCCAAAACCTGTTCCCTGTTCCCTGTTCCCTTGTCATAACGACAATTTTTAACGCCAACCTACTTATATTCAACAGATGATTCATGATCTAAAACCATCCTTCTTGTTCGAGGGTTTCGATTAATTGCAAACCGCGAGGATCTCCTACCCCCAGAAGCGCGGCTTTAGTGTCTTCTCTGACTCCTAAGTCTTTGTCTTCAGCAAAGGACTGAATTAGTGCATCTATGGCTGTAGCATAGACGACATTAGAAGGTAGTTCTTTACAAAGCTGGCCGATTGTCCAAGCGGAGTTACTACGCACAGCAGCTACAGGGTCTTTAACCAAGGCTTCAATCAGGGCAGGAATAGCACCTACAATGGCTTCATAACCTACTTCTGTCATCTGTGCTAGGGCGCTGGCTGACCAGAGACGAACTGCGGAAATATCAGTTCTGAGGGCATCTGTGAGGGGTGCTAAGGAACGAAAATCACGACAGTTTCCTAAAGCCCATACTACTCCTTTACGAACATAACCGTTCCCATCGCGGTTGAGTTGGGTAATTAATGGTGTTACGGCTTCCGGGGACGGGTTGCGGCCGATACCATAAGCAGCACTAACTCGCACTAGAGGACAATTATCTGTTAATAGATGGATGAGATGGGGTGTAGCTCGTTGATCCTGAAGATCGCAAAAAGCACGCGCTGCTAACATCCGTTGTTGGGGCTGGGGATTTTTCAGGAGTACCAGCATTAATTCTACATCAGGTTTTTCTACTTCTGATTCATCAGTAAGTGGTTCTATTTGGTCTAGGGGGGTAATAAGTTCCCCTTCGGTATCAAGTAGGCTTAGTTCGTATTCGTCGTACATAATGATTCCACTGTAACCCCTATTCCTAGATGCTGGTAATTCATGAATTACTAATTGTCAATTGTCAATTGTCAATTCTCACGGGACTGAAGTGATTTTACCATCCAAAGGGATTGTTCTTGATAACCGAGTTGATGATAAAGGTTTAATGCGGGTGTGTTTGTTTGAAATACTTGTAGTCCGATTTGTCCGTATCCCCTTTGTTTAGCCCAATTTTCTATATAATTCATTAATGCTTTGCCAATACCTCTATGGCGATATTCTGGCATGACATAGAGAAGAAAAATATGGGGATGGCGATCGCCGCTGACCTGATCTATAGCATTTCCCACCCAAAGACAGCCTATGGGTGATTGGTGGTGATTTTTTGTTTCCTGTTCGTCATATACCCACCATACAGGGGTATCACGGGAGAAATATTGTTCAATGGTACGGGTTAGATGAGAAAAGTTTTGATTGGGGAATTGTTCTTGGTAAGTCCGCTGCATGAATTTTACCAAGAGGGCTTGATCTACAGTAGAACCTTGCTCAATAGCATAGCCTGGGAGTAAATTCAAAATAGACTGATTCCCCAATTACTTAATTATGATCCCAATAGGTGCGGGGGCTGCCATGTCCGATGGTAAAAAGATTCGGGCGCTGACTGCGACCAAAGCAAAGGTAAAAATCAAGACTGCAATCAAGGGGGCGATATATTGACGTATAAAGGCCATGGTGTTTTGAATAAATAGGAACTATCTTGATTTTAGCAATTATTCCAATTTGGTGAAGGCTGGCTAGGATTCCTGATTTTGGTCTAATTCATCTAAGACTTTTTCACAATACCAATTTTCTGGCATTCCGGGAACATTTTCTTTAGCTTGTTGAATGAGTCTTTCCGCAGCAGCCACATCTCCAGATAATCTAGCAATTAGGCGATTTTTTAAGTAATTGCTGGTAAATTCTGCGTCTGGTTGCTTGGGTATGGTGGGAGTAACTGTTTTCTGGGGTTCTCTCCGTAATTGCCAAAATAAAACGTAATATAGCGCACCAAATATCAGGATCAGGCTGATTGTTCCCAGGAGTGTGACGGGGTTAAAAGGCAGATTTTGCAGAACTAATTGTGAGATGACATAGCCCAGTAATAAACCTGTGACTATGAGAACAACTGTACCAGCAATAATAACTACTTGGGGTCCCATATATCTTCTTCTTCTAGTCCTGGTCTGTGAATTGCTAACGGTTTGGGATTCCAAGGGGCAAACAATGGTAATAGTAGAAGTCCCGGTACTGCAGCAAAGATACTAATTACAAAAAATAACGGCCATCCTGTACTTTTAGCTAAAGAACCGGCTGGCGCAACTAGAATATCACGACTTACGGCCATAAAACTAGAAAGTAAAGCATATTGTGTGGCAGAATACCGTTGATTACACATACTCATCAAAAAGGCCACAAAGGCCGCTGTTCCTAATCCAGCACAAAAGTTTTCTATATTAATTGTCAGCAGGAGAAACTGATAATTTTTACCAACTTGTGCCAGAATTAGATAAGCTAGGTTGCTGACTGCTTGTAAAGCGCCAAATACCCAAAGTGAGCGATTTAATCCAATTTTACTCAAAAACGCGCCCCCTGCCAATGTACCAACTATTGTGGCTATTAATCCCATACCGCCTTGAATTGCGCCAATGTCGGTTTGTGTGAAGCCGGTTTGCAGTAAAAACGGCGTGGACATATTATTAACAAAGGAATCACCGAGTTTATAAAGCACAATAAATAACAGGGTGAGTATAGCTTGAACCAATCCTTGACGTTGGATAAATTCTCCAAAGGGAAGGATTACAGCCTCGGTTAAGGATGTTGGGGGATTGATTTCTTTGGGTTCTGGTGCAAATAAAGTGGCAATAATCCCTAGTCCCATGCCTACGGACATGAATAAGTATACTGATGACCAAGCTAT
Organism: Anabaena sp. CRKS33; assembly: GCA_001672075.1. GTDB lineage: Bacteria > Cyanobacteriota > Cyanobacteriia > Cyanobacteriales > Nostocaceae > Dolichospermum. The sequence goes on along the minus strand of LJOT01000009.1, from coordinate 33,886 downwards.
TCTATCAGCCAGAATCAGGGCTAAAGAGCCTGTGAGTAGTAAAGCAACGCGATAACCTAGTACAAATACTGCTGCACCCGCGCCCATTTCCAGGGGTTCGAGAATATCCGTACGGTAAGCATCAGCAGCGATGTCTTGGGTGGCACTCAAGAACGCAATGACGACAGCGTTAATAGCTAGGAATTGCAGGGCTTGTTTGGGTTGCTGTAGGGACATGGCCGCGATCGCTATTAATAACCCAATTTGAATTACAATTAGCCAGCCCCGTCTTCGGCCTAAAAATGGTAATGTAAACCAGTCTAACAGCGGCGACCAGAGAAATTTTAAGGAATATGGCACACCTACCAGGCTAAATAAGCCGATAGCGGTTAAATCTACCTTCTCAACGGTCATCCATGCTTGTAAGGTCTTGCTGGTCAAAAACAAGGGCAACCCGGATGAAAATCCGAGTAGGATTAAAGCTGCCATTTTGGGGCTACCGAAAACTCGCAGTAGGGATTTGACTGGATTCATTTTTACTCGTCACTTAGGATATTTGCAGTCATCGGCCATGGAGGTGGCACAACGATCACAAAATCAGGATCTTACTTTCTTTGTTGACAGTTCAATTAGATCTTCAATTTTCTTAATATTCTGATCTCCTGCTAGGTAGCCAATACCTCTATGTAAGTGTAAGCGAAATTGGGTAATCAGAGTTTCTCTATCTGTATCTAAACCGTCATTGTAACACCGTTGTTTGAGTGCTAACAGCAGAATATCCGCTATTTCTCCCCCAAAAACCCGCCATGTCATCTCCACGTTGCTATCTTGGGGAATAGGTACGGGTGACGGTGCTGCGGGTTCTGCCAGGGAACGACAAAAGGCCCACCGACATAATATGTTCCATTGTTCGATTTTGGTGCTGCGTTTGAGTTTGAGTAGTTGTTCTTTGGCTGTTTGGGAAAGTTTGATTCTTTCTATTGGTGATTCCATGATTTTGGTAAAAAATATGAATTGAGTTTCGCGCAAAGGCGCTAAGGAGCAAAGACGCAAAGGAAGAAATTAAGAGGAGTTGGAGTTTACCAAAAATAACCGGGTTTGATTGTGGTTTCTCGTTTTTTGGAGTTATATTGGAGTAGGTATTCACGGGCTATGGCTTCGGTTTCTTGGAGGTTTTGATATTCTTTTTTAGCGATTTCGGTGTCGGTGGAAAGGAGAATTACTTGATGACTGGCTGAGGGAAAGTATCTTTCTACTAGGTTGTTACGGTGGGAGGAGTCTAGTCTTCCTAAGGGGGTGTCTATGGCTATGGGTAAACGTCTTCCTGATACTTTAGCTAATCCCCACAAAAATGCGATCGCTAATAGTTGTTTTTCTCCTGCTGAAAGCCGATGTTTGGGAACTGGTTTTCCATGGTAATCATATAATGATAAGCCGAAGGTTTTACTGTCTATAGCTATGCGATGTACTAGGTCTGATTTATGTAATAAATATAGAAAACAGTTTTTTACTTCTTCTTCTAATTTATTCAATTTTTTCAAGGTTAATCTTTCTCGAAATACTTTTAATGTTTGTTGCACTTTTACCGCAGAATTAATAATATGTTCACTATTTTGATATTTGAGATTTTCTACTGTATATTCATTTAGTTCTTGTCTCAATTTTTTGGTTTCTGTTTCTAATTCTATCAGTTTTTGATTCATCATTTCTGCTTGATATCTAATTTGATTAAATCCAGTTTGTGCCTCCTTGACTGCTTTTTGTAATTTCATATATTCCTCTGGTGCGGCGGCTGTTTGTATTTGTCTTTCTATGGTGAGTATTTCTTCTTCATAATTAGTTAATTCATCTAATTGCTTTTGGGCTGTATTTTGACCAATTTGCAACCGATAGGTTATATTGTCAACTAAACTTAAACTTTCTTCATCTGCATTTAACCAGGTATTTTCTGTGGATAAGTTATTGCTATATAAATTATTGATATCCTCAGCTAAAAAAGATTGAATATTACTAATATTAGTATTTTCTAGATTTAATTGTTTTAGCCAATTAATTAATCTTTCATCTCTCGCAATTAAGACATCTTTAGCTAATTGAATTTGTTGAGTTTTCAATTCTTTTTCTCCTTGTCTTTGAACTTGAGATAATAAAGGACTAATTAACGCTAAAGGTAAAACATCACCAGCTAATTCACATAACGACTCACGGACATTATTAGCAAGTTTGATTTTCTCTTCTCTTTGTTGTTCTAATTGACTACGTTCAGCAGCAATTTTACCACCTTCATTCACAAATTTATCTAAAGCTTCTTCCTGAATTTTTTCTAATTCTGCAACTTTTATATTAACAGTTGCTAGTCTTTGCTTATTATTTTCATATTCTTGCTGTTTTTCATGAAGTTTAGTCTCAATTTCTTCTAATTTACCTAAATCTTTATTATCTGCAAATTCTCGTTTTTTGCGATTCACTAAAATCTCTAAATCAATTGCTAATTTATCTGCTAATTCTAAACCCAAAAGTCCATTAATTGCATCAACAACTATGGGGGGCGGTATTTCCTGTTCTGCAAGTTCTTTAACTTGTTCACCGTCAAAGAGAAATAAATTAGAAATACCTAAAGGTAGGATATTTTCTATATATTCATCCCAAATATTAACTAAAGAATCAATTGGCCAAGTTTCATCATCTCCTAAAATACCTAAATGGTCTTTACCGTCTTTCGGATTTTTTTCCCAAGTCCGTACAACCCGATATTGTATGGGTTTATCTTCTTCAATATGTTCAAAAACTAATTCAATTCTGGTTTTTTCCGTGGGGTTAGCTTTACTGTTGACACATTGGGTTAAAAAATCACTATAACTCAGATTTCCTCTAGTTGAACATTGGGCGCGTTGTCCATATAATGCGAGACGAATGGCATCTATTAAGGTAGTTTTTCCGCCACCATTCATTCCGCCTAAAAGGATAATGGGGCGGGCGTTATCTTCATCAATTTGGGGGTTAAGGTTGATGATTTGTTTACCAGCATAAGGACCGAAGTTTTGCAGAACTAATTCTAGAAAGATCATGATACAATTTTAGATTTTGGATTTTAGATTTGGGATTTGAGATTGATATTGTTATCTATCGGATGACTATGGGAAGGTTAAATATATTACTTTCTTCCCACTGAAGAATATGGATTAAATGAACCACGTTCGCAGAGCGTCCCGAAGGGATAGGAGCGAAGAACGCGAAGAAAAAAGGAAAAAGAAAGAAGAGGTTATTCTTACCCTGGGAAGGAAGTATTCTATTGGTCTGGGCTATTATCTGGGTTCTTTTGTGCATATTTGAAGTTAGCCCAAGTTTGTGGTTTACTCTCTTGTTTTTCGGAGGTATCTCCTAATGTTAATTGTTTGACTTTTTCCCGCACTGTAGCAACATCACCTTCTAATGCTGCTTGTCGTAAATCTCTTTTTAAATGGGCATTTCTAATGGCTACTTCTGGAGAACGGGAACTTGTATCAAAGCATTTTTCTAGGCTTTCGTAAATACCCACACGGCGAGTTTTTTTCTTAAATTGTCTTTCTGTGTCTAATAGTCTGGCCATTAATTCTAAGTGCATTCCGTCACCTTCACAAATTTCTTCTAATACTCCCCATTCATCACTACCAAGTATACTTTGATCTGCACCAGGACGGGGATCTTTAAATACTTCTCCTGTTACTTCTTCATATATTCGGGGGACACTATCATCAAATTCGTGTTTTTCTTCTAACCAGATTCGGCGAATTTCACTTAATTCAGCTTGAGAAATCAGGGTAATATCCCGCATATTTTCCGGCGCGTTTTGACGCATTTCTTTTTGCGCTGTTAATAATTTTCTTAACCAATATTCTCGCCAATATTTTGTATATGGTCCAGGTATAGGTTCAATAGATGTTCCACCGTCTACATTACGCTCAAATAATTGAACTTCTCCCCGTAAACGGCGAAAATCTCTTTTTTCGCGGTCATTTTCAATATCTAATTCTCGACGAAAATCAACTATTGGTTGCATCCATTCTTTTTCGTCATTATTTTGAATCATTGCATTCAAAGATTTATCACGTTCAACAAGTGTGCAAACCCAGCAGCCAAAGCGAGAACTACCACAACTAGGAGTAGAAGTATCAACAACTAAAGGACATTCATTATCTGCTGTTGATTCCCTATACATAGTAAATAGGTCTTTATTACTATGTCCCCAAGGATTTTCCCATTGCATTAAATATAGCCAGACTTCATCTGTACGCCAATCTTCAATAGGACTATAAACGAGTGAATTAGGTAAGCTTGCATTAGGACTAAGATGTTCGCGTAATCGTCTTGCTTCGTATTTTTTCATTGTAGCAGCACGACGAGGACTTTCTGCTTTGCGAATACCTAAGATTACAATAGCTTCACCGCTACTTCTAACAACATCACGAATAAAACGATTAGATGGATTGATTTTCAAACGTCCGGTACACCAACGAAACTTTTGACGGGGTGCTGGATAACCTTTGCCAATTAGACCTACCCAGTATGTATCTACAATCTCTGGTTCTAATACATGAGGTTGCATTGGCATTTTCTGCTCTTTAGCGGCTAATTGTATATGCTTATGAGAACTACGCACCCAAGCAGAAACATAGGGATTTTCTACTCCTGTATCTGTCGTAATTACATGAATTGGTTTAGTTCTTTTTTCCGGTGGGAGTCCAGAAATTGCATTCCAAATAAGCTGTAAAGTAGCAGTGCTGTCTTTTCCACCAGAATAGCCTACCACCCAAGGTATCTCATCTAAACAATACAATTCTTGAATTTCTGTAGTCAAAGCTTGGATATACTCCACTAACTCGGGTACAGTACGATTTTGCTGATTTTTATTTTCTGGCTGTTGTGAATAAGTCATTTTTCCCCTACTTGTAGATACATGAACCTAAAATCAATACTTCCCTGTAGCAAAATGGAATTACTTAGTATATATATAAACATATCTATGAGTACAACATAATATTTTTAAAAATCACATCATTAGTATCCATTTTTTTGGATAATAAAGCAACAATTAGTCAATAAGTTTTTAAAAATTAATATGAATGATAGTACAAACACACTAAATAATCAACTCGCTAATGAGTATTTAGAACGGGAAAATAACGATAAACAGGTATTAGCTTTACTGCTAGACCGGTTTTTAGAGAAAAAAGACCAAATTCTTGTCCAAAAAACCGAAATGGGTGGTATCGAGGCTTATGTAAGTTCTGTCACCTTGGAATGGTTCGCAGGACGGGTACATTTTGCGTCAGGTTTACCCCTTCTGCAAAAAAAGTACAACCCAGACACGGAAAATATCGAAATTGATGCTGATAGCATTGATGAAATTCAACAACGACCTGTTGATTGGTCGCGTCAAGCACCGTTAGTACAGTATTTAGCAGCGAGAAAAAACCATAAATTTCCGGCTGTTTTGGTGGTAATTAATCAACCTTGGGTAGATAACCCCAAAGCAGCAGAGTGGGATAGTCAAGGACGGGCTAAAAAAGCGACTACTGATTTTATACCCTTAGATAAAGATGGTAAAGTCGGTTTACTGAATATTTCTGAAGAAAATGTGACAATTTATGCTTTAGATGGTCAACATAGATTAATGGGTGTACAGGGTTTAATGGAATTAATTAAATCTGGTAAACTCCAACGTTATAAAAAAGATAAAACTGCTGATGAAAGTTTTATTACTTTATCTGATTTGATTGATAAATATCAAGTAGAACCTGCTTATTTACAAAGTTTATCTAAAGAAAAAATTGGTATTGAATTTATTTGTGCGGTGAATACTGGAGAAACTCATACAGAAGCAAAACGACGAATCAGATCAATTTTTGTTCATGTCAATTTGATGGCTGCACCTTTAAGTAAAGGTCAATTAGCACAATTAAATGAAGATGATGGTTTTGCCATTGTAGCGCGAAAAATTGCCGTTACACATCCACTTTTAGAACAGAAGCCAAATCGCAATTCCCGTGTTAATTGGAATAGTGCCACCGTAGCCGCTAATTCTACGGTTTTAACCACCTTGCAAGCCCTACAAGATATGTCTGAAAGATATTTGGGGCAAAAGTTCCCTCACTGGAAACCTTTGGAAAAAGGGTTAATTCCCATGCGTCCAGAAAATGAAGAAATTCAGGAAGGAATTGCAGATTTTAGATTACTTTTTGATCATTTAGCTGATCTTCCCAGTTATAAAATATTGGAACATGAAGAAACAACAGTTTTACGTCGCTTCCATTTTGAAAAAGACGGAGGTGAGGGGAATATGTTATTTCGTCCAGTTTCTCAAATTGCTTTAGCACAAGCTTTGGGAAATTTGGTATTTAAAAAAGGTTTTGCTTTGACGGATATTTTTAAGAAGTTAGAAAAATTTGACCGTCAAGGAGGTTTTAGTGGTATGGAATATCCTCAATCTTTATGGTATGGGGTTTTATATGATCCGAATAAAAAGCGGGTACAAGTAGTAGGAAAAGATTTAGCTGTGAAGTTATTGATTTATATTTTGGGAGGAATGACCGAAAAAATAGAAGTTACTGCTTTACGTAAGGCTTTAGCCAATGCTAGGACCATAGAAGAACAAACTATAGGTTTTGATGGTAAGTTTGTCAAACCGCAAGATGTAGGACTTCCATCTGTCATTTAAGTGCGAATACATATTTGCATTTAGAAAACAAGTCATGTTACCATGATACGTATATGTATAAAGAAAATATATTCTGTGGCATAGCTGTATAGCAAAAGTGCTACATAGCAGCTTAGGTTATTTTCTCTATCATTTACTAATCATTTACTATCAGACACAGGTGAAACTAAATGTTTATTATCTCAAACAACGAAAGCAAAGCAAGATATAACAAACCACTCTACGGATTAACTGGAACTTACACTTTATCCGAAGGAATAGCTCTTCCCTACTTTTTATCACTCTTTGAAATTAACCGAGCAATTGATGAACTTAAGATCGCTGAACAGATTCCAGCATCACTAGACACAAAATGGTCACTTAAAGAACTATTTCAGCGAGAAATTGATGAAAAGAGAGTCGAAGACGATATCGTTAAAGGATATCTTCTTGATCCCAAAAAGCTCAAATTTTTTAATGCTATTACCATCGTACTAATGCCAAAAGGGGCAGATGGTAAAATTCAGGATTCCTTTGATAATTCCAAAAATCTTGATTCACCACCAATTCCTTGGGATAGTACCGATCTTGATGATGCACAATGGAATAATCACCCACAAGCTAACTTTGGTGGTGTCCAATTCGTTTCTGCTGGACTTTCAGCGCGACTTCGTTGGGATGAAGATCGTGTACTTGCTGTAGCTGTAGATGGACAACATCGGCTTTGGGCGCTCCGTACTTTCCGTGAAGATCCGAAGTTCCGTGGTGGTATACTTAAGAGCATTGAGCAACAAACTAAAATTCCCGTCTTATTCGTGTTGCTTGATCCAAGTGCTGGTTTCCAGAATATTCAAAGTGAATCTGACCACTCGATTCGGGGAATTGCTCGTGAACTATTCACTGATTTAAACAAGAATGCCAAGACTGTTGATAAGGCTAGAGAACTCATTTTAGATGATAAGAGTATCAATGCACAATGTGTAAGAACATTGGTAACTGAGAGAACATCTCAAGATTCTCAAGATCGACTTCCTCTATCTCAAGTGCGTTGGCAAGATGACTCTCACAAATTTGATACATCTTACTACCTCAATTCCTTAGTTCACTTAGATTTGTTAGTTTCGGCAACGCTAAATCTCAAACCACCACGTGATCCAATGGAGACGAAGCAAGTTAAGGAATTTATTGATAGCATTAATTCTTCCCTCGGTATAGGAGAACAGGAAGTTCAGCATGAAGGTCGTTCTCTTTATAAATACTATGTAGAAGATTATTGTGATGAGGATGGAGAAGCTGATGCACCTTTTTCACGGTTGCCAGAAAAATATCTTGAATCAGCAGTCAACGGCTTTAAAGTTAATTTTCGTCCTTGGTTACTTAAGCTTTTACTTGAGTTTAAGCCATATCGTAATTTACTTCAATATGCTCGTGAGCATAACTTAATTGAGGGTACTTTTGGCAAGTTTCAAGCTCAAACCAACAAACATAAAGCAAATATTAAACAACAGGAAATTGCTAAGGATAGTGACTGGCACAATCGAGAAATCTTAAGTCATCAAACTGCTATTAATAGCATGAAGGAAAGTCAATGGGCTTTCAAAGCGATATTCCAGAAAGCTATGGTTAGGTTAGGAAGATTAGTAGAATTTGAGTATAAGGGACAAAATAAAAACTTAGGAAATATAAATGATGTTCTAAGTTTTCTTGATAGATTATATGAAGAAGGGATTCTTAAGGTAGATGCAAAGTTAACTAATTATCCTTTTGGCTTATGGACATTTATCGCTACAAACCAAAATAGTGACAAAATTAAGGTTGCAAAAACAGTTGAGGATAGAATATTTTATTTATTGTGTTTGTGGTATTTTGGAACACGTAAAATTCAGATAGATATTGCTAATGGTGATCCAGTCTTATCTAAACGAAAGCTACTAAAATTCTTTAGTGCAGATACAAATAAAGCTCATTGGCCTAACTGTAATGCTGTTTATCAAGGACTATACAAAGGCTTTGATACAAACGCCTTTTATGGTAAAGAGCATGAACAAATGAGTGATGAGCGAAAAAGAGATATGGTACGTGATAGGTTTTCTGCTATACTTGCTGCTGGATTACCTGAGTTCTATAGTCAGTCTTCAGAAAGACAATTATCTAACGAAGAGGAAGATTCTGAATAGGATAGGATCATCTAACTACAAAATTTACGCTACATCAAGCAAATGTAAAAAAAATAACTTAGTTTAAGACAGGAATTTAGTTAGATTAAATTCCTCGTCTTCTTCTCCATTATTTGTTTTTTCATACTTCAAATACATAGCAATTCTATCCGTATAGTCAATTGCACCTCTAAGTTCAGATACTAAAAGTTCTAAACCACCATTAGCGTATTCTTCAAAAATTCCATTACGTTGTTTTTCGTATTCTTCCTCATGAGGAGACAAAATAATAATATCTTGAGTTTCTGTAAGCGCAATTAATTTAATTAAAATATCATATCCAGATACTGCAAAAACTTCTAACCTAATTGGAGCAGGTTCACGTTTAGAAATTTCCCCCAAAGGAATACGCTTTTTATACTTTACACCCAAAGCAGCAGCAAAAACAATCACATCAGCGAAAGTCTGAAAAGGACCAGTTCCCCCATCAGCAGAAGTTAAACTTTTCACCAAATCAGCTTTATCCTTAGCAACCCTGATTCTACCAGTTTCCGCCATAATTATAAAATCTACACCCTAAACATCATAAACCAACGCTAACTTACTAATACCACACAATCACCCTCCCCTCCGCGCCTCTGCGACTCTGCGAGAGAAAAAAATCAATAATACTTACGCAAAATATCTCTGAAACCCTCTTTCCTTCGTGTCCTTCGCTCCTTCGTGGTTCATTCTTTCATGACTTGCGCGAAACAAAGAATCAAAAAACATCCTCATAAACCAGAGAGAGAGGAAAAGTAAAATCAACACTAACTAAATGTACATCATCACCCTCAACAAAAGGATGTAACTCCCATAAACCCCTATCATTTAACCGAAAACAATCCAAACCCACCTTATCAGCACTAATTAAAACATATTCCTGCAAAGTTGGAATCCGTCTATATAACTGAAACTTACCCCCCCTATCATAAGCTTCCGTAGTCGAAGAAAGCACCTCAACGACTAAACAAGGAAATTGAATAAACTTAATAGCTTTTTTATCTTTAGGGTGACAACTCACAACAACATCAGGATAAATAAATGGACCATTTTCCGATATACCCACTTTAGCATCTGCCATAAAAGGACGACAATTACCACCACGCAAATGATTTTTCAACCCAGAAGCTAAATTTAAAGCAATAGTAGTATGGGGAATAGTTCCCCCAGTCATAGCAAAAACTTCACCATTGATATATTCATATTTAATATCTTGCTGTTCCTCCCACTCCAAATACTCTAAAGGACTCATATAACTTGTATCAAAATTAGCAACCATAACATTTACCTCCTGATTTTGCGTAAAATAAATTAACTAAAAATTTGCAACAACCAGCGATTAACTTCACCATCATCTTGAGTTAAACTACGTTGAATAGCTTCCATAACAGTAGATATTTGTAAACCTGGTAAAACCTTTGACTCCTCAATTCTCCTACTCCCACCGTCAATAATTTCAAAAGCAATAATATCATGATTATTAGCATCCATTACCCAATATTCCCCTACCCCCAACCGTTCATAGAGTAATCGCTTAAAACCCAAATCATCACTAATAGAAGAAGCAGCAACTTCTACCACTAGAGTAGGTGCTGCTAACTCATTAATATTGACAGGAGAATTATTCAAAGGTGGAAATTTGATTTTATCCCCAATATAAAAAGCTAAATCAGGTTGACATTCACTTTCACCTATTTTTCTAAAGCTGGTATTAGTAGCTTCAATAATTTTAATATTTTTGAGAGTAGCAAATAAACTCACCACCTTAGAAACAATAGAATTATAACGGCCATGACGAAAACCAACTGGTAACATTTCTACCCTCATATAATTTTCATAAAAATAAAATCTTCCTTGCTGATAATCAGAATGTTCAGCAACTTCCAGAAATTCATCCCAACTTACCTTTACCCAAGTATCAGTAACCAAACTTAAAGAACTAACAACCATAACTTTCTTCCTCCTTTGCGACTTTGCGCGAAACAAAAATTCTTTATTCAACCTCAACAATTTCCGTATATTCAAAACCATTCAAACTCTGTCGCACCAAAGAATATCTTTCCCCGTGTAACTCAATAAAATCCTGTTCACAATTAGGCTTAGAAGAATAATAAACCAGAACATATTCCTTCCCAATTTTATCAACAATTTCCTCCTCAACTTCTATCCTCCATTGAGTCTTAGTCACCAACACAACCAACTGATTTGCTAACTTAGGAATAGTTCGCGCAATGTGACGACGGGAGTTAGCATCTAAACTCCCAAAAGGGGAATCCATAACAATGGGAAAAGTGCTACTATCGGGAACCATCATCATTTTTTTCTTCTCACTCCAGTCGCGGACTTTATCAATAATACTAGCGATAAAAGACAGACTGAGAATTTGATTTTCTCCCGTAGAAGCTGCGACTGGTGCTTCAATTCCCGTGGTATTTTCCACTAAACTTAATTCATAGTTTTCGCTAATTTTGGGAATATAGGGAGTAAAAGAAATCTCTGAAAATATTTCCTGTACTCTCTGTTCCAATTGCAGACGAAACTGATTTTCTTGACGGTTTTTCACTTCTGACAATCGTTCAATAGCATCCTGAGTAGCATTAATACGACGCTGTGCTAAAGATTGTTTTTCTTCATTTTGTTTTTGCTTAGATATTTGTTTGATCAAAGTATCCATACTTATTTTTAAGTGAGAAAGTTCCTGATGATTTGCACCTTGTTCCCGATTTAATTCATCAATTTTAGATTCAATTTCATCCAGACGTTTTTGTAAATTACTAATTTCCTCATTGGGATCTTTTCGTAATTGTTCTTCAATAGTTGTTAATTCCAACTCCACTTGATTGAGATTTTCCCTCAACTGTTGAATTCTTAATTGTTCCCTATCCGCTTCTTCCCAAAAAGCAACAGCTTGTTTATCAATTTCGTCAACTTGAGCGCTCATTCTAATTGCGGTTTCTTCTACGGTAGAAGAACCGGCTTTTCGCATGAGGTTCTTCACGTGAAAATGAGTATGAGTTCCTTCCCTTAAATCTGCACCACAAATACAACGTCCAGTATTCAGTAAATCATTGACAAATTCCCGCGAAATCCCTGCTGTTAATTCACCACGTTTTTTTAAATCTATAAATATTTCCCGAAATTTAGCGGTTGTTTCTGTTAATAAAACAGTATAACCCCGTGCGGAAATAACTTTTTTTAAATTCTCCCGTGTTTTCTTCAATTCTGCTCGTAAGCTATCTCTTTGCGATTCTAAATTTTGCCTTTTTTCCTGTAATTCCTTGACAGCACTCAACTCTCTTAGTTTATTACTGACTTCCTTTTTAAATACCTGTTGATATTCTAATTCTTGATTTATTTCCGTTTGACGTTTATTAATGGTTTCAATTTCTAATTCTTGCTTTTGTTGCTTGGTCAATAACTGTTTAGTTTCTGAGTCACCAATATTTTTTAACTCAGTTTCTAAAGACTTTTTTGCTTCTTTTAAGTGTTTAATAGAAAGTTCAATCACTTCCACACCCAAAAAAATTCTAATTGCTTCTGCGATTTCCGCTTTATTATGAGAACGCACAATTTCCTCAATACGTTCACCGTCAAAGAAAAAATATTGATGTAAACTTAATGGTAGAATTTGGGTAATTATTTCCTCTGGTAACTGATTAGGAATTTTCCATTGACCATCATCTCCACCTAACCACATAGTTAACTGCGTTTTACCAGTTTCTATTAAATCACTTTGGTTTTTATAGACTCGACAACCACGTTTAGCACGATAGCGCATATTTTCATGTTCCCAACCAATTTCTACTGAACATTCCACAGGTTGACCAGGTTGAGATTCTGCGATCGCGCGTTTATTTACTAACTGTTCTGTTGACGCAAAAGCAGCACTAAATTTCTCATATAAAACCCAAGTAAACCCATTCAAAATGCTAGTTTTACCTGCTCCATTACTACCATAAATCATCGTTGTATTGCGAATATCTCCATTAGCTAAAATTATCTCTGGAGTTTTTCCATAAAAGGAACGAAAATTACATAATTTAATAGAAGTTAGTCTCATTGCACTGCTTCCTTAACAATTGCGAGAATATCATCATTAATATGGCCTTTGCTTTTTCTATCTAATCTACTTTTCTCTAATCTCCATACTCTTTCAATAATTTGCTTTACTTCTGGTGGTGCGCTGGAAATTGGTTCTTGAACATCTTCAATATTTGATTCTGGTATCATCCTAAAACTACAATCAATGTTTCTCTTATTTTAACCAGTTTTGATATGATAAATATCATCTACACAAAATTTTTCTCAAAGACTTCCAAAAAATAAATTATTCTTGTCATCATACCTTCACCAAAAAAGAGTATCAAGAGAGGACTAATGTAGCAGGGTTATAGTTTTCTAAAATCACAACTCAAAAACTACAAATAAACCATAGTTGACATTTTAACACTATTGCAATATCTACTACTAAAAATAAAATTGACGACGAGACCACAAAGCTATTGTCAAATCTTTTAATTATTTCATACTTTAGCATTGATAAATTATTACTTGTTAATAAGTAAGTCAAGATTATATCATCATAGGATAAAAAAGTATATAAATTAACTAAAAATAAATATTTGAATTGTTAATCTTAAAAAGAGTTTACTAACTTTGAATAATTGCATAGGACTACTATTTTATTTTTGAATAGAATGTCAAAAGTTTGATGTGTAACGCTGTCTAACGTAGCGTACATACCTTTTCAAAAATTTAATCAGATTCCTATATTTATTTGCGTTTTTTTATGTAGACGCAAGTAAAAATTATTTATTAGTAATCATTAAAGTTCTTAATCAACTTTTATTTTCCTCAAAAAAGGTAATCTGATCATGACATTCCTAAACGAAGTTATTAATGGTAAAAAACCCATTGAAGAAGCAATTTTTGAAGCTATTGTTAAAGCCAAAACAACTTGCGAAGAAAATGGTAATAATTCTGCTAATTGTGCAGTAGCTTGGGATATTGTTGAAGAATTGCAAATAGAAAAAGCCCATCAAAAACAAGCAAAACACCGAAAAACAAGCTTAGAAGACTATTGTGAAATTTATCCAGACGCTTTAGAGTGTTTGATGTACGATATTTAATTTAAATAGCTACACTTCAAAAAAAATAGATATTCAAATCTCCGACTTATCGAAAAAGTCGGAGATTTATATACTAAATGAGTTTATTTAGATTTTTATATAATTTGCAACAATGCTATTGTTTAGTTTTGCATTAGTTGGTAAAACAGTTACATTATTAGGTTTTTAAAATTTATTTTTACTTGATTTGATTACATTATTAATGTATGACGTTACATTATGAATGTATGAGACTACATTAATAACTGATAAAGTTACATAATTGATAATTGTATTTACAGAAAGACTGTAAAGTTTAATTACTGATTATTTTTTGATGAACTCTTGAATTACCTGTTTAGTAATGTCTTGAATAGTTGCTAAAGTTGGTGGTATAATATCACTTTCCATTTTTAACCACAAAAGATATTCAATATTTCCCGCAGGTCCAGTTATGGGAGAATAAGTTAAACCTTTATATTTCCAACCTAATTCTAAAGCCTTTTGCATGACCTGAAAAATCGCATCTGCTTGGTCATCAGCATCACGCACAACGCCTTTTTTCCCTATGCGAGACTTCCCGACTTCAAATTGAGGTTTTACCAGCAATACAGCCTCTCTGGAAGGTTGTGTTAATCCCCAGATAGCAGGTAAAATTTTAGTGAGAGAAATAAACGAAACATCCACAACCACCAAATCAGGAAATATAGCATTTTCAGTATATAATTCCTGTGGTTGTAATTGACGTAAATTTGTGCGTTCCTTTAAAATTACCCTTTGATCATTTCTGATTTTCCAGTCAACTTGTCCATAACCGACATCAATTCCATAAACTTGTTTCGCACCAGATTTTAACAAACAATCTGTAAAACCTCCGGTAGAAATTCCCCCATCTAAACAAATTCTTTCCCTTACAGAAATCGCAAATTGTGCTAAAGCTTTAGCCAATTTTTCTCCACCACGGGAAACAAAAAGAGGACGTTGCTTAATTAAAATTTGTGCGGTAATATCAACCTCAGTTCCTACCTTATCAATTATTTGTTGATTTACAGTTACTTCTCCAGCTTGAATAAGTCTTTGTGCTTGTTGACGAGAAGGAGACAATCCCAAATCAACTAATAATGTATCTAATCTTTGTTTAACCAATGTTACCTTCTTTAATGCTTACAAAATCTCCGAATTGCAGATTTTAGTCATCTTTTAGTCATCTAAAATATTATCTAATTAAAACGACGAATTTTATCATCTGAATTAAAACCTGTGAACATGACGAACCTGAACTTTATCATGTGGATCAAAACCTTTATCAACAAAATTCAAAATAATTTTTTTCAGTAACCAATGTAAACCGCAAAGAATGATAAAAGTGAGGGTAATGATAATTAACGGTTGTTTACCAAGAAGTTCCTCCACACCTTTTGTAATTATTTCATCTGGTTGAGTGACAAAATCCCAACTATTAAAACGCAAAAATCTCCCCCAATAAATACCGACAGCACAAAGCGCGTGAGTAATTAACTCAACGGGAAAAATCCATTTACTTTTATCAATGCGATGTAAATAATAACCCAGGTTTATTAATGATATGACATAGGCTGCAAAACCGGAGAAAATTACTACAAAATAAACAGGAATTAAGACTAATGTAATCATCCATATTGACTGGACTGTGCGAATATCATGTATTAAGTGAATAACATCAGTTAATAAATAAGGTGCGTTTGGTAAAAAAGCGTAAAAAGTCAGGGATACTGGCCACCGTAACCAAGAACGACTACGTTGATTACGAAATAACCAAACACTTAAAGCTAGGGGAATAAAAGCTAAAAATAAATTCCATGTCATCCACCGCATATTCACTTGTAATATATGCAGAACAGTTTTCATTAATTCAATGATTTCTAGTTTCATGCTATTTTAATAGTAAAAAATAGAATAATTTCTGTTTTTGGTTACACAAGTTGTACAGTGTTCATATTATAAATCATTTTTATATCAAAATGGACTGCCAATAAATTATTTTATTGAACGAACCACTCCAGGTGCTGAGGACACGGAAGTTTGATTATAAAAACATAAAATTGAAAATCTTTAACTTTGCGACTTTGCACCTTTGCGACTTTGCGCGAAACATAAATCTTGGGTTTCATTCCTCAACCCAACCTACGAACTTTGTGAGTTTGCGCGAAATAAAATCTAGGGGTAATTCATATTACCCCCAAGAATTAAGTCCTAAACATCAATCTCACTCAACTCACGAGTGATATAATCAAAAGGCTCATCCACAAAAGCAGCATTGGTAATACCCGCAACTGCTACTTGTTCCTTAACAAGATCCTTCATAATTTGGATACCTTGCACTGTTGAACCAATGGGTACACCCAAGGAATTGTAGGTTTCCCGTAGTCCTTGTAATACACGCTCGTCAAGTACATTCATATTACCCGCAACTAACGCATAGGTAGCATAGCGCAGATAATAGTCCATATCCCGTAAACAAGCGGCAAAACGACGAGTTGTATAAGCATTACCACCGGGACGAATTAATTCTGGTAACTGTTCAAATAACTTTGCACCGGCTTGTTTAACAATTGCGGCTGCATTAGCATTAATTGTGGCTGCGGCTTGTATTCTGGCTGTTCCACTCTCAAAGTAAGATTTGAGACTATCAATGGCGTTCCGGTCAAAATAACGACCGGTTACGTCATAATTCTTAATTAAAGTTGTAACGGCATCGCGCATTTTTTTTCTCCCAATTGTCAACTATTTATGGTTTGATATTAAATTGGCTGCAATTACGCACCAATAAAATTTCGTGCCAATTCGCGTAAAATAGACTTTGGCACAAAACTATCCATCTGCTACTTAAGGATTTTATGCCAAAGTTGACCCCTGATGATGAAGTTTATAGTTTTGTACAAATTACGAAAGAAAGGTTAACATAACCTGTAATCGAGACAATCTGTAAAGAACATGACAAAATGATGTCAAGTTAACTATTTACGATATTTCAGGTGGTGTGTGACAACTTGGTTTAGCGTAACAGGGTGAGAACGCTTGATCATGGTTTGGGTTTATATTAGGTAATTGGCTACAGAAGGAGTAAAGTAAAAATGGCAACCCCAAAAGAAATCTTGAAGAAGATTCAAGACGAAAAAATTCAGATGATTGATCTGAAATTCATTGATACACTGGGAACTTGGCAGCATTTAACCATGTACCAAGACCAAATTGATGAAAGTTCTTTCTCTGACGGTGTTCCCTTCGACGGTTCTAGTATTCGGGGTTGGAAGGGTATCGAAGAATCTGACATGACAATGGTACTTGATCCTAACACTGCTTGGATCGATCCCTTCATGAAAGAACCAACTCTAAGTATCATTTGTAGTATTAAAGAACCTCGTACAGGTCAGTGGTATAACCGTTGTCCCCGGGTTATTGCCCAAAAAGCCATAGACTACTTAGCTTCTACTGGACTTGGTGATACAGCTTTCTTTGGTCCTGAAGCGGAATTTTTCATTTTTGATGATGTCCGCTACGACCAAACCACTAACTCAGGTTACTATTATGTAGATTCTGTAGAAGGTCGTTGGAATACTGGTAGAGAAGAAAAACCTAACCTGGGTTACAAAACCCGCGTTAAGGAAGGTTACTTCCCTGTACCACCCACAGACAGCTTTCAAGATATGCGGACAGAAATGCTGCTGATCATGAAAGATTGTGGTGTACCTATTGAAAAACAACACCATGAGGTAGCTACCGGTGGTCAGTGCGAACTTGGTTTCCGTTTTGGTAAGTTAATTGAAGCTGCTGACTGGTTAATGACTTACAAATATGTCATTAAGAACGTTGCTAGAAAATATGGCAAAACTGTCACCTTCATGCCTAAACCCATTTTTGGTGATAATGGTTCTGGTATGCACTGTCACCAGTCTATCTGGAAAAATGGTCAACCTCTCTTTGCGGGTGACAAGTACGCTGGTATGAGTGAAATGGGACTTTACTACATTGGTGGTATTCTCAAACACGCTCCAGCATTGTTGGCAATCACCAACCCCACTACAAACTCTTACAAACGCCTCGTACCTGGTTATGAAGCACCTGTAAACTTGGCTTATTCCCAAGGTAATCGTTCTGCTTCCGTCCGCATTCCTCTTTCTGGAGATAACCCCAAGGCCAAGCGTTTAGAATTTCGTTGTCCAGACGCTACTTCTAACCCTTACTTGGCTTTTGCGGCTATGCTTTGTGCTGGTATTGACGGTATCAAAAACAAAATTCATCCTGGTGAACCCTTAGATAAAAATATCTATGAACTTTCTCCAGAAGAATTGTCTAAGATTCCTTCTACTCCCGGTTCTTTAGAATTGGCTTTGGAAGCTTTGGAAAATGATCACGCTTTCTTAACTGAAACTGGTGTTTTCTCTGAAGATTTCATTCAAAACTGGATTGATTACAAGATTGCTAACGAAGTTAAGCAAATGCAATTGCGTCCACATCCTTACGAATTCTTCCTATATTACGATTGCTAATTACAATAGACATCTAGTGGTAAATATTGTAGAGAAGTTCCACGGAACTTCTCTACAATTAGGTAAAGCATATCTAATTCTCAATAGATGTCTCAAAATTAGTAAAAGCAATAATTTATTGAGCCACCCTCTGAGGTGGCTTTTTTTACATCATTAAGGCCAAAGATAACTAGCTCATAGTCGCTTGGCTACGTCCATAAAGCATTTGGGTTGTCGAATCTATTTTACCTTGAATGGGATTCCAGTAGTCCGCTATTTCATGATGGAGTCCCAGTTCTTGTGCAGCACGCATCAACATAGATTGTTGACGGTTTTTAACTTGTTGATGTTCCCGTACCATCATCACGCGGAATTTTTCTTGAATAGACATAATACTGCCCCCTAGATGTTTATTTACTGACAGACAATCTACTATCTTTTCGATTCATACTATAACACAAAAATCTGTAGTGTAAACTACAAAATCATAAATTTTTTCAAATAAATATGATTGCGTTACTTCTATGGCTTTTGACTGATCATTTATTTGCCACCCTCGTCATTTTGAGGATAACATGAAAATCTGTAGCGTAAACTACAAAATCCTGAAATGATATAAAACTTAATAAAATTGGTGATTGATATTGGGAATAATGGGAATAAATAGAGATTTATTTTCACCCTCTCCCCTGGTTTGCTTATGGATAGATTAAGATTTTATAAGTTTCTGCTGTAGGGGCGATCGCTTGGTCTACGGCTTGTGGTAGATTTTGTAGTAGTCAGAATCAGGATGGCCAGGATTTAAGGATTAACAGGATTAATCCCCAAATCCTAAATTGATTTACGGATAGATTAAGATTTTATAAGTTTCTGCTGTAGGGGCGATCGCTTGGTCTACGGCTTGTGGTAAATTTTGTAGTAGTCAGAATCAGGATGGCCAGGATTTAAGGATTAACAGGATTAATCCCCAAATCCTAAGTTGATTTACGGATAGATTAAGATTTTATAAGTTTCTGCTGTAGGGGCGATCGCTTGGTCTACGGCTTGTGGTAAATTTTGTAGGGGATAGCGATCGCTAATCAAAGCTTTAACATCAATGCGGCGATTAAAGACAATATCCGCAGATAAGCTTTGTAAACGGTAGGATGAGCTATAACTACCCATTAAATCTATTTCTCGACGATAGAGGATATTAGGATTAATGGGAATTGTCAACTCATCGGGAAATTCCGCAAAAAACAGGATTTTTCCACCTTTGCGAGTACAGTCCAAAGCTTGAAAAAACGCTTTATCGCTAGGAACTGCTAATAAAGTGACATCGACACCCATACCCCCGGTCAAAGCTTGAACTTTCGCAGGTAAATCAGGATCACGGGCATCAAAAGCCGCTTGTGCGCCTATTTCCAGAGCCTTTTCAATTCTAGAAGGTAAGAGGTCTGTAGCGATCGCTTTAGCCCCAAAGAACTTCACCAACATCATAAACATTAAGCCAATAGGACCTGCACCAGTGACCAGAACAGTTTGTCCCGGTGCAATTTGGGCTTTTTTAACAGCTTTTAAACAGCAATTAGTAGGTTCAACAAAACTCGCCTCTTCAAAACTGATATGATCAGGAATGGGAATTAAGCCACCATTTTGGACAATGTGGGCTGGAACTTTCACATACTCAGCAAAACCGCCGCCACTGGGGTTAAAACCTGCGGTAGTGGAGATATTTTTATAAACATCGCACATAGAGAAATTATCATTTAAGCAATAGGCGCAACGCATACATGGTATATGGTGCATCACAGCTACCCGTTGTCCCACTTGCCACCCTTGCACCTGAGAACCAATTGCTGCAATAGTTCCAGCGGTTTCATGTCCAAATATGCGTGGCGGTGCATACAAAGGATAGCGAATCTTTTTAATATCGGACTGACACAAACCGACAACCCGCACCTGTACCAGAACTTCATCTGCTTCTAGTGTGGGAACTGGGACATCTTCGTAGGATAATTGATTTACGCCTCTAAATACTTGTGCTTTCACGTTGTTTTTCTATCATTCAACGTTACTAGATTTAACATTTTGTGGTTAAAGTTAGGTTATGGAGTTTGAGACTTTTGTATTTCAGCTTCTTGTAATTGCTGCTCTAAGCTTTTTTCAAATCTTTGGAATGCTTCAACATCTGCTGATGAATGGTATGTAAAGACCAGCCCCAGCAGTAGTCAGCAAGGTGTCTCGTAGGTACGAAGGAATCAGAACACAGGCATCTAAGACAACACTGGACATAGTCATTTGACTTTTTACTCACTCCTCATAATCATAAAGTCCAGCTTCTTCGCTAATATCAATCATCTCCTGCAAAAATTGGCTACGTTTAGCATCTCTTTGCTCCTTGTATTTCATTAAATCATCAAAGCGAACTCGTCGGTGTGTTCCTACTGTGATATAAGGAATTTCACCCTGCTCTAATAACTTAATCAGGTAAGGACGGGAAACTTTAAGAAGGTCTGCGGCTTTTTGTGTTGTTAGTTCTCTATCCTGAATAACTACAGATATTACTTTACCGGATGCCAGTGCATGAACAGTCTGATATAACAGATGATAAACGGATTCGGGAATGATAATTTCTTGACCGTCTGCTGCTACTAATTTTAGTTGAGAAGGTTGAGCTTTGAGTAAATTTTCCAGGTATTTGATTGATAACTGTTCATCTACTACATGAAAATCAGGCTTAATTGCCTCTAAAGGTTGGTTTTGGACAGGGATGATATTCTTCATAATGGTTAGATTTGTGATATATTTTGTAATTGCATAATATCTTTTATTTTCGCTAAACGCAATATCCGAAACGATAGTTAAATAAAAAGGCGTTGCATAATGGCGGTATGAAGACAGCTTCAGAAGATAATCACCAATCACCGAAACGATGAAAATACCTGGATTTCCTGGAGAAAGGAACAAAAAAGCAGCAACACCAGCCCGAAAATCCCGTTTTTTGATTCCGCCATTAGTGCAATGGCATCCTTGGTGGCATCAATTTATAGATTGGATGGTAATATTCGGGACAGTGATGTTATGTTTACTAATGTTGCCAACTCGTCTGCCCGGGATGGAGTTATTAGGCATAGCTCCTAACTGGCTACTAATTTGGGTAGTGTCTTGGAGTGTAAACCGGTCAGTATTATCTGGTATGCTATCAGGCATTATTTTAGGGCTATTGCAAGACGCAATGACATCACCAGATCCAACTCATGCCTTGGGTTTGGGAATAATAGGAATGTTAACAGCACTAATTCAAAAACAGCGGTTTATTCAAGAAGACTTTATTTCTATTGCTTTAATTGTATTTGGGATGGCTGTGGTCGCAGATACTATTTTTGCTGTGCAGTTGTCTTTGGCAGGAAATCGTCATCTAGCCAGCATTTGGACATATTACCAGCGTGTTACTCTAGCTTCGGCAATTCTTAGCAGTTTGTGGGCACCGGTGGTTTATTATCCTCTTAATCGCTGGTGGCGGCAGATCAAATTAATTCGTAATTCATAAGTCTAATGGATAATTTCCCGGAAATCTCCCCAATATCTACATCTTTACCTCAAGATACTCAACTGCTAGGGCAGCCTGTAGTCAAAGAAATAGTAGGTAATGACTTTGATTCTGCTATGATGCTAAGGTGTCTAGAACTAGCTGCTATGGCTTTGGGGCGCACTTCACCAAATCCCTTAGTCGGGGCGGTGGTTGTTCAAAATGGGGAGGTTGTGGGGGAAGGATTTCATCCCCGTGCGGGTGAACCTCATGCAGAAGTTTTTGCCCTGAAAGCAGCGGGAGAACGAGCGCGAGGAAGCACTATTTATGTCAGTCTTGAACCTTGTAACCACTATGGACGCACTCCCCCCTGTTCAGAAGCATTAATTAATGCTGGAGTGTCTAAGGTGGTGGTGGGAATGGTTGATCCTAATCCCTTAGTCGCTGGTGGCGGTATGGCGCGGTTACGTGCTGCTGGTATAGAAGTGGTCGTCGGCGTGGAAGAAGCCGCTTGTCGGCGATTAAATGAAGGGTTTATTCATCGTATTCTCTATCAGCGACCTTTAGGGATTTTGAAATATGCTATGACTTTAGATGGCAAAATTGCTACTACCTCCGGTCATAGTGCTTGGGTAACAAATCAAGATGCTCGTGCGGAAGTTCATCGCCTCCGAGCCGCTTGTGATGCTGTTGTTGTCGGTGGAAACACGGTGATAAAAGATAATCCTTATTTAACTAGCCACAACTGTGATGCTCATAATCCCATGCGAGTAGTGATGAGTCGAAGTCTGAATTTACCAGAACAAGCTCGCTTGTGGGATACTCGGGAAGCTCCAACTTTAGTGTTGACGGAGGTTGGTAGCTCACAGACTTTTCAAAATATGCTGCGGGAAAAAGGGGTGGAGGTACTAGAATTTAGATCACTGACTCCAGAACAAGTTATGACTCATTTATATGAGCGCGGTTTTTGTAGCGTACTATGGGAATGTGGTGGTATTCTAGCAGCTAGTGCGATCGCTCAAGGCGCGGTTCAAAAAATTATGGCATTTATCGCTCCCAAAATTATTGGTGGAAATCATGCTCCCACACCTGTAGGAGATTTAGGTTTAACCAGTATGACTGAAGCGTTACCCCTGGAACGGGTAAGTTGGCGAATTATCGGTTCTGACTGCTTAGTAGAAGGTTATTTACCATCAAGAATCAAATAAATAGCATAAACATTTAATCATGTTTGTTGACGTTCATAAGCTAAATCACGAATCAGACTCAGCCGAGATTGAATATAATCACAAAGGAAATCAATCTCACTGGCATCTAAGAAGGCTTGATTAGTGATTTGTTTTACCAACCACTGGACTAAACTGTCATCATCAAGTTGCAAAAGCGTTACTGTGTGGGTAGCTTCAATTATAGACCAAAGCTGACGCATGATTGTGGGAGTCATTAGACCTCTATTTAATCATTAGTTAGTTGTTTTCAGATTACACAATTCTCATATTAAGTGACTGCATAAATCTACAACTAGATATAAGTATTATTAAAAATTTAATAATTAGACAAATATCTTAATTTTAATTAAGAATTGTCAATTTATATGAATTAACAAAACTTTACTTATCTCCAATTTTTGTTTCTGGCCTTTTCGCTCTTTTTGCTATATTTGATCAATACAAGAACGAACCTACTAGGACACAGAGGACACAGAGGACGGAGATAAATGAGGACTTGAGCAGTTTTTGTCTAGGTGATCACCTTTTTTATTTCTATTTTCAGCTTTTTGTACTAAAGTAATTTTAATCAGGTTATCTCTATTTCTACAAGATGACAGATTCATGTTTGCACCTGACAATATCACCAATACCCTTGAGGAAAACCTCTCCGAGTTTTATCCCCTTGAACTCGGTAACATAATTCAATATTGCCAAAATAGTCCCTTTGGCAAAATTTTACCTGATGCTTTTTACATTCATGTTTTAGCATTACATACTCTTGACCCTTGGCTGCAAGAATATGAAGGTTGCGTTCGTAGGGCTTTACCTCA
Organism: Anabaena sp. CRKS33; assembly: GCA_001672075.1. GTDB lineage: Bacteria > Cyanobacteriota > Cyanobacteriia > Cyanobacteriales > Nostocaceae > Dolichospermum. The sequence goes on along the minus strand of LJOT01000009.1, from coordinate 9,865 downwards.
AGTTCAGTCAGCAACTATAGTTAAATTTAGTACCAATAAACCCAAAATTTCCTATTTATTTTATCCGCATTTTGATACAGACCCTCATCCGTCTTTACACTATAGTATTCAGGTGGATTTAACAACTCTAGATGTTGGTTATCGGGATTACAGCGATTCAGAAAATCCCCCAATTTTACACCGCAAAGAAACTTTTGTTACTCCAGAATATCCTTTATATGCAGAGTTTGCTGCCTTAACTCGCGCTCAAGTGGCTTTGGGTTTACTTAATCATACTCAAGGTATTGGTACTAAGTTGGGCTGGGAACAAAGGCTACAAATTTTTGGAGTGGAAATTCAGGGACATCACTTAATTCAACGGGAAAGCCGTTCTGTGTCCACAACCCTAGTACCGAAAATAGAGCGTCACAAAGCCGCAATTATTCGTCCTGATTTATCCCGTCCCGTCCGTTTAGCCCTGGATTATGGGTTATTTAGTCCAGAAACCACCTTTTTTGATTACGGTTGTGGACATGGTGGAGATGTGACTCGTATGGCAGAACAAGGTTATATAAGTTCTGGCTGGGACCCGTACTATTCCCCTGATACACCGCGAATGGCTGCGGATATTGTCAATATCGGTTTTGTGATTAATGTCATTGAAAATACTAGCGAGCGCCGGGAAGCCCTAATTCAAGCCTGGGAACTCACTCAAAGGGTGCTGTTAGTAGCCGCCCAAGTTTTGATAGCCGACATTAAACGCGGTGTCATTGCTTATGGTGATGGGGTAATCACTAATCGTAACACATTTCAGAAATATTATGAACAAGAAGAATTAAAAATTTACATTGACCAAGTGTTAGGAGTGGATGCTATTCCCGTGGGCTTAGGTGTTTATTTTGTCTTTCGAGATGAAGCTGACGCGGAGTTATTTCGCGTTTCTCGTTTCCGGTCCCGTGCTACTACCCCTAGAATACGTAATTGTGTGCAACAGTTTCAGGAACACCAAGAATTATTGACTCCCTTGATGAATTTTATCACGGAACGGGGAAGACTTCCTATTAAAGGTGAATTACCCCAAGAGGCGGAAATTGCTCAGGAATTTGGGAGTTTACGGCGGGCTTTTAATGTCATTATACAGGCAACTGATTCAGAAGAATGGCAAGCGATCGCTGACAAACGCCGTCAAGATATAATGGTTTATTTAGCACTCTGTAATTTTAGCCGTCGTCCCAGATTAGGACAATTAGCACCAGCGGTCAAGGAGGATATAATTGGTTTATATAGTAGTTATAAACAAGCTTGTTTAGACGCTGATCAAATGTTACGTAGTTTAGGAAATACAGAATTAATCATTAAACGTTGTCAAGAAAGCAAAGTAGGTAAAAAACTTCCTAATTCCCTTGTGGTACATATTTCCGCATTACAAGCAATAGACCCCTTGTTAAGGCTTTATGAAGGCTGCGCTAGTCGCACTATTGGCAGATTAGAAGCCGCAAATGTGATTAAATTCCATCTAAAAACACCGAAAATATCCTATTTATTTTACCCTGATTTTGATATTGATCCTCACCCAATTTTATCAAAAGTGATGACCATTGATTTACGAGATTTGCACGTTACTTATCAAGATTATGATCTGGAAAATGACCCACCAATATTACACCAAATAGATGCTTTAGTCACTCCCGATTATCCCCAATATGAGAAATTTGCTAAATTAACTCGTCAAGAAGAAAATAGAGGACTTTTAGATAATTGGCACAGTATTAGTCATCTTTCTGGCTGGAAAAAATGCTTAAAAGAAAATTGTACTGTTATTAACGGTTATAGGTTAAGTTGGTGCAAAGATGCGGATGCTTATAAGTTAAAAGCACTTAAAGCAGCTTTGAGAACTCGACAAAAAAAGAATAATTTTGCTCACGCAGAGTCGCAGAGTCGCAGAGAGGAGGAATAGAGTTTTTTAAGTTTGTTTTGCTAGTTTTATCCAGTTTTCAATTCCTTTTTTTGTCGGTGTTCCTAAGTTATTAAATGTCCAAATATCTCCTTTATGTTGTTGTCCATAACTAATGTGAATTGGTTGATAGTTACTATAAAAATATAGGGAATCAAAAGGTAATTTACTTTGTAATATCCATTCTACTAATTCTGTGCTGGGTAAGTCTCTAATTAGAAAATCACAGGCCGCACCTAATCTTTGACAGTAATATTGACCATTTTTGTTAATTTCATAGCTGATATGTTGGTCAAGATTTGGGGCTACACGCCCATTTTTTTGACCTGTAACCGGGTCTTTTTTCTCAAGATACTTTTTTAAGTCTGAGGAACAAAAACCGTAGGTAAGATGAAATTTATCTCTACCAAAATAATCTATAATTGGGTCAATGATAAATTTGTTTAAATCCTGTAAAGCCGGAATTACTTCCGGTAGATTTTGAGGATAGGGGTTGATATTTTGGGCATATTTATGATAAGTTTGAGTGCAGGTACAAAATTCTTCTAAAGTTAGATATTTGCCTAGTTTTAAATTGCTATTATTCATGAATACAGAAGCATTAAGGTTAACTGTTATATTGTAAGTAGGTAAACGGAAAAAAACCGACATAAGTAACGAAAAGTAAAGTTGTCCAAAATCTCTTCCCTGTTCCCTGTTCCCTGTTCCCTCTTTCCTATTTCTTTTATCAAGGTATATATATGAATGTTAAAGAACTTTTAGCTAGATACGCGACAGGAGAAAGAAGTTTTAATGGCATTGTATTAAAAGGAGCAAACCTAGAAGGAGTCAATTTGGGTGGTGTGGATTTTGGTAGAGCAGATTTAAGAGGAGCAAATCTGACAGATGCTTTTTTAAGTGGAGCTAATTTGAGTAAAGCAAATTTACAAGGAGCAAGGTTAAAAGGAGCGCACTTGTCTGAAATTATTCTTTGTGGTTCTGATTTAACTCAAGCTACATTGGAAATGGCACATTTAAACGAATCCGACCTCAGCGGGGCATTGTTAAGTGGTGCTAACTTGTGTGATGCTAATTTACACATGGCCTCAATTTCCGCTGCAAATCTCCGGGGTGCAAACCTGAGTGGTGCGAAAATGGGGGGTGTGAGAATGTGGAAAGCAGACTTACAAGGAGCAGACTTGAGTGGTGCTGATTTAAGCGAGGCTAATTTGTGCGAAGTTAATTTAACAGGTGCAAATTTAAATGCCACAGATATGAGCGAAACATTCTTAACAGGTGCGATTATGCCTGATGGTAGCATACATAGTTAACTTCTTTGTCTATAAGCGTGGGTAAACTAGGTTCAATGAGAGTGAGTTGATGGTGTTTAATGGCTTGACTGCGGAAGCGTTGACTGAGCGGGCTATTGAGTTAGTGCATTAATTCTTGTAAACGCAGCTATAGGTAAGTTTATGCAAATGAGAGTGCATAAACAAAGTAGTGTTATTTTGCGTATATTTGCGGGTTTTATTATTTTCATATCATAAACAGAAAATATTGATTTTTGGGAAATTCTTGTATTATTTAAAATTAGTATGTTAACATGATCAGGGCAGTTTTCTACGGCGATGTGCTTAATGACCATAGGATTAAATAATTACTCTGAGAAATCACCAAACACTCTCCATGCTTGGGGTATAGCAGTGTTGCTTCTCGTCACTCTTATCTGGGGTACGAGCTACCCAATTCTTAAATCAGCCCTTAGTAGTCTTTCTCCTTCAGTAATATTTGCAACTCGTTTTGTAGTAGCAGCATTACCTTTCACCCCTTATTTGCGTTTTCTGAATCTTCCCCTGCTACGGGATGGAGTTTTATTGGGACTGATAATTTTTAGTACCTTAACCCTGCAAACCGTTGCCCTGGAGACTACCTCTGCCAATCATGCTGCATTTATCGCCAGTTTTAACGTCATTCTAGTTCCTCTGCTGGGACAAATACTAGGTCGAAAAGTATTTCTGAATACCTTTCTCTCTGCGGCAATTGCCATCTTTGGCGTGGGAGTGATGTGTTGGGAGAGTGAACAGATAGTAATTGGCGATTTCTTGATGTTAGGCAACGCCTTTCTCTACTCGATCTACATTCTCAAGCTTGAGTCTATCACGTTGCGCCACCCTATTTTGCCACTGACAGCGATCCAGATATGGGTAATAGCAATAGTGTCTTTAATCTGGGGAGCGCCAGATTTGGTTAGACAGCAGGAGGTAATAGGTGCAAACTTTGGTGTAATCTTATATCTAGGTTTGATTGATACGGCTGCTACTATTGTTCTCCAAGTATTAGCTCAAAGATGGGTTAACCCTTACGAAACGGCTCTCATGTATACTCTTGAGCCAATTTTTGCGGCGGTTTTCTCGTTTCTAATACTAGGAGAGCAACTGGGAATACGTGGTCTAATTGGCGCAACTTTTGTGTTGGTTGCAATGATTTTTGGTCAGACCAAATCCCAGGAAACTGAGCAGGACAGCGGAATAGAAGTTAAAGAGCCGATTGTTGCCGCACTTTCATCTGCTGATACTGAGCCAATTGATGTTCCAGTGTCGCTTCTGAATGGCAATCTTATAGAATCCCGTTTCGATTTGTAATCTCTACTAAAAAATAGGATGATGGACTTAGATACCTTGGTAAAAGTAACAAATAAAGGTAAAAGCGTTTTTGCCAGCCGATACTTCCGCAAAGGTGAGACTGTGGTGGTTGGAAAAAAAGTGGAAATCCTGCCAGAAAGAACTATGCACTCCTTCCAGATGGATTTTGACCTGCATATACAATTGGATGAACCGGGACGATTACTCAATCATTCTTGTGACCCAAATACAGGAGTTAGGAACAATAAGTTTGGAGGCTACGATTTTGTAGCCTTGGTTGATATTCCTGCTGGAACTGAGATTACCTGGGATTATGAGACAACAGAGTACATTAGTATTGCCGTTCCAGAGTGTTGTTGTGGTTCTCCTCAATGTAGATTACATATCAGAGGATTCAAGTTTCTCCCTCTCGAAATCAAGAAAAAGTATGGTGAGTCTATCGCCGATTACCTGAAAATAAACATCCCTGAAAGTGTGACAAAATTGACTATTAAATAAATAGTGGTTTTTTATTAAAATCCTTGTTGAGAAAAGAAGATTTCTTAACAAGGATCTGGGCGATAGTGATACAAAAATTTATAATTAAACCAAATAGAAAAAATTAAAATCAATATCTTCTTAGCATGATTTCCCATATACTAGACTTTGTTATACACTTAAAAAATTAATGTATACCAGCGAATTAGCTAAATATTCTGCGAAAGCGGACATTGGAAAAACCAGCCGTATCTTCATAGTCGAAGATGAAGAATTGATTCGAGAAATGATAGTTGTGGCCTTGGAGGCGGAAGGATATGATATCATCACGGCTAGTGATGGCCGGGCAGCGGTAGAATATCTCAAAAGTTATGAACATAATTCGGAGGAATTATCTTTAGACTTAGTGATATTAGATCTCATGTTGCCCCAGATCAATGGTCTCGATATTTGCCGTTTTTTACGTCATCAAGGGAACTCAGTGCCAATTTTAATCCTCAGTGCTAAAGGTAGTGAAACCGACCGGGTGCTAGGGTTAGAAGTCGGTGCTGACGACTATCTCACCAAACCATTTAGTATGCGGGAATTAGTAGCGCGGTGTCGGGCGTTACTTCGTCGCCAACGTTTAAGTATACTACCACAAATCCCTATCCTCAAGCACAAAGATATAACTTTAAATGCTCGAGAGTGTCGGGTTATGGTGCGTGGAGAGGAGGTAAATTTGTCGCCTAAAGAGTTTCGGCTGCTAGAACTCTTTATGAATTATACCCGTCGGGTATGGTCACGGGAGCAATTACTAGATCAGGTATGGGGACCTGATTTTATTGGAGATAGTAAAACTGTTGATGTTCATATCCGCTGGTTACGAGAAAAATTAGAAATAGATCCCAGTCATCCAGAATGTATTGTTACTGTGAGAGGTTTTGGTTACAGGTTTGGGTAATTGGTCAAGATAGTTGTTAGCTTTGAGTGATAATACACCAACTAACAACTTCCATGTTTTTATTGGGATTTTTACTGGGTTTAGCTGTCGGCCTTGGTTTTTGGGTTTGGCAACTAGTTCATCTGAACTGGTATCTAGAGCGGTTACTGCAACCGTTTAATTCTCATTCTCAGAAAATGACGAATATCAAACTGCTGCTGAGACCTCGCTTACGTCAGGAAATTGCCCTCGTCAATAAACAGCGACAAGATATACAGCAGTCCTTATCCACTTATAAGGAATTGCTGGATTTTGCACCCCTGGGATATTTACAAGTAGACGAAGAAAACCAACTGTTGTGGTGTAACCAGCAAGCACGGGAAATATTATATCTCCAAAGATGGCAACCAGGACAAGTCCGGTTATTATTAGAATTGGTCAGATCCTACGAATTAGATCAGTTAATTGAACAAACTCGTGATTGGCAAAAACCACAGGTACAAGAATGGGTTTTTCATCCCCCTTGTGAAGATGCTAAGGTGATGACACAATTAAAGTCTATGTTCCTACGGGCTTCTACTTTACCTTTACCAGCAGGACAAGTGGGCGTATTTTTGGAAAATTGTCAGCCGGTGCTAGATATCAAGCAAGAACGCGATCGCTCTTTTTCCGATTTAGCTCACGAACTGAGAACACCCCTAACTGCAATTCGTCTAGTAGTGGAAACCCTCTTAACTCGCTTAGAACCACCCTTAGATCGTTGGGTTAATAGGCTGATGCAAGAAGTTGACCGACTAATTAATTTAGTACAAAGTTGGTTAGAACTGACACAAATGGAAAATAACCCCACCATGCAGTTAAATTTAGAAATGGTGGAAATGCGATCGCTTATCGCCTCAGCATGGCAAACCCTAGAACCAATTGCCCAACTTCAATCCCTAACTATAGCCTATTCTGGTTTAGAAAGTATTAAAATTCAAGGAGATAGATCCCGACTTTATCAAGTATTTGTTAACTTACTAGATAATAGCATCAAATATAGTCCCCCTGCCACAACTATTCACATTGAGACTAAAATAATTACTGTTGACCACAGGCAAATACTGCAAATAAATATTATTGATGCCGGTATTGGTTTTGCTATGAGTGACTTACCTCATGTATTTGAGCGGTTTTATCGAGGAGATAAAGCCCGTTATCGTTCACCAGTCAATGAAGTAAATTCAACCACGGGAATTGCTGGTAGTGGTTTAGGTTTGGCCATTGTCCAGCAAATAGTTATTGCCCATGGTGGTTCAATTCAGGCCATGAACCATCCAGACACTGGTGGCGCTTGGATACAAGTTCAATTTCCGCAAATGATCACAAATTCAACTGAGTCTTGACTATAGTTAAGACAATATATAGTTTTTTTAATATGATCAGCGTGGAAACTGTACTTTATACACCGAATCATGAAACACCCCAAATAAAACGTTCCATTAGGCGTTTAGAGCGGGATTTATTACGTATGGGTGCTTTAGTAGAACAATCATTTCGGCTCTGTCACCAAGCCCTATTTAACCGCGATTTAATGGCAGCGGAACAAATACCCCGACTAGATAAAAAAATTGACCGCTTTTATCGGCAAATAGAATCAGACTGCACCACCATTATCACCCATCAATCACCCACAGAACAGGACTTACGGTGTTTAAGTGCTTTTATGCAATTAGTCCGCGATTTAGAACGCATTGGGGATTATGCTAAGGAATTGGCAGATATTGCTATTAAAATCTTTCCCTATCCTCCCCATAGTTCCTTACCAAAGATTGCTATTATGTCTCAACACGCCCAAGCAATGTTAGCAACCTGCTTAGTTGCTTTAGCCGAGTTAGACGAAACCAGTGGACAACGGATGAATCAGTTAGATGATGCTGTAGATAATGCTTATGAGCATCTTTATCAAACTTTTGCCCACATTCAGGATTTTTCGGGAGTAATTGAGCCAATTTTACTCTTAACCCTAGCAATTCGTTCTTTAGAACGCATGGCAGATCACGCTACCAACATTGCCCAACGAGTCACATATATTGTCACAGGTCAACGTTGTTAAATTGGATTTCCGGCAGAAATTAATTCCCCTAGGGTGTGTTAGCTATTATTAACGCACCCAACCCTTGATAATTCTGGGTTACGGATTTGATCTTCACTACCCTGCAATACCCTAGACTATTTTTGACAGGACTTAAAGCAGGCATAATATTCTAGATTGTAGTGAGAACTAAAGTTTCTCTCTTTGAGAAGTTAGGGAAATAAGATCAGGACTAAAGCCCTGACTACAAACATATCCTATGATGATTTTTTGTGACACTTGCTTCCTATTTGACAAGAAAATCCGATTCATAACCTCGTGTTTACCCAATCATAATCATAAGATAAAAAAATAAAAAAAATTATAACTTCGTATAAAAATTTTGATGTTTGGTTGTGTTAAGTGTTATTTATGATGTAGAATCAAATCAGAAAAGTTTATGTGTAACTTCCTGAAGAGGGACTTTACCATAAGTTCGGTTCGTTTAGGTGTGAGAGAAATTAAAATTTATGAAAAAAGCTTTCTGGAATATCCTCAAAGTTAGCCCTGCTGTGGCCTTGACCTTATTGATCGGTAACAGCGCCTTTGCTGGTGAAGTTAATGGTAAAGTGACAAGTGTCGCTGAGTTGTCCCAAGAGTCCAACAACCTGAGTCAAGTAACATCTGTTTCTCAGTTTTCCGACGTACAGCCCACAGATTGGGCGTTTCAAGCTTTACAATCCTTAGTTGAACGTTATGGTTGTGCAGCTGGTTATCCCAACGGTACTTTCCGTGGTAATCGTGCTTTAAGTCGTTATGAATTTGCTGCTGGTTTAAATTCCTGCTTAGACCGCGTTAATGAACTTATTGCTACTGCTACTGCTGACCTAGTGACAAAGCAGGATTTAGCCACTTTACAGCGGTTACAAGAAGAATTTTCTACTGAATTAGCAACTCTGCGCGGTCAAGTAGACGCTTTAGAAGCTCGTACCGGCGAACTAGAAGCTAATCAATTCTCTACCACCACCAAACTATCTGGGGAAGCCATTTTCAACTTCTCCCAAGCCTTTGGAGATAAGGTAGCAGACACTGACATAAATCCCAATAATAATGCTGATTTAAACAGCACTGCAACCTTCTCTAATCGAGTGCGGTTAAGTTTGAATAGTAGTTTCACTGGTACAGACCAATTGCAAACTCGTTTGCAAGGAATAAATATCATACCCAATAGTGGCGTTACAGGTACTAACATGACCAGACTAGGTTATGATGGTTCTGCAACTGGTACTAATAGCAATAACACCGTAACTATTGACAAACTCAACTACAGTTTCAATTTAAAAAACAACATTCGTGTCAGGATTGACGCTGTTGGTGGTGAGTTGAACGAGAACGTCAATGTTTTCAACCCTGACTTTAGAAGCAGTGGTACAGGTGCTTTATCTCGCTACGGACGTTTCAGCCCCATTTATCGTCAGGCAGCTGACGGTGCTGGTATCACTGTTAACGTTAATCCTAATGGTAAATTGGCCTTGAGCGCAGCTTATTTTGCCACAGGTAGAAACAATGCAGCTGATCCTAGCGCACGGAGAGGACTATTCGATGGTAATAACACCGTGTTTGGTCAATTGGCTTTGAGACCTAACCCAGCTATCAACATTGGCCTGACCTATGCTCATACTTATCAGGGTAGCGACGGTCGTTCATTATTCGGAGATACTGGCAGTGCCTTCGCTAATAATGCTGGTAATGCTGGTAGTGAATCTAACAACTACGGTATACAAGGTACGCTGCAACCCACCAAGAATATCACCCTGGGCGGTTGGGCAGGTTATACAACAGCTAGTACCTTAGTAGGC
>LJOT01000792.1 GCA_001672075.1 Anabaena sp. CRKS33 | reverse complement strand
AAATTCCTCTGTAACTTGAGCGCAAACGACGTGCATTCCCACATCTTGACCACCTGTGGTACAAAATCCGTCACGGTAAAAGCCAGTCATGGGAGAAGTACAGCAAAGTTCTAATTTTGTTCCCAGTACGTTTTTAGGTTCTGTCATTTGATTTTAGATTTTAGATTTTAGATTGATCTCACGGTCACTTGTACCATTAAGGTATTCTTGGTTATGATTGCTAAGTTTGTGGAAGTTTATCAAATTCAATTCTACCGTAGTTTAATTTAATAATTCTATCAGCTAAATGAAAATAATGATCATCGTGACTAATGACTAAAATTGTTTTTCCTTGTGCTTTCAATTCTGGCAATAATTGAGTATAGAATATATCTTTGAACAAGGGATCTTGATCAGCAGCCCATTCATCAAATAGATAAATTGACCGATTTTCTAAATATGCTGTTAATAATGCGAGGCGTTTTCGTTGTCCTTGGGAAAGGGCTGTGGTGGAAAGTTGCCCATTTTCGATTTTGACTTTATGATTAAGTTGCAATTTCTCTAAATATTTTTGGGCTTGAATATCTAAGTTATTATTTTCT
>LJOT01000791.1 GCA_001672075.1 Anabaena sp. CRKS33 | reverse complement strand
AGCTCAAGCCCAATCTCTACCGGCACACTGCACTGGAGCGGATGCTAGTGAGTTAAAAGCGATCGCCTGTAGGCTGTTTGTTTGATCAAAATCACATTTAAAAGTGATGTGTTACGCTCCCCTTACTCATACACTGTATCTCTGAACAGTTAGTTCATATATACTAAATACGTCCGTTTCCTTGGGGTGTGACAGTTGCCGGTGCGGAATGTGGGTTGTAGTATTATCATTGTTGGTGTATGTATATTGAGCATTTTTTAGAGCGATATACAACTACGGCTCAAAGAGCCTGATTTAATAGTCTGGGCAATTGGCGATCCTGATACACCGCCAAAAGGTACTTTAGATCCAGATATCCTGATTTAGTGTGAAAAGTACAACTTCATCAAGTTTTTCTTGTCTGTTACAGCAATTTGAGATCAAACCCGCCACAAGAATGGTAAAATTATAAAGATGTAAAAAAAGAGGATTATTGAGAAATAGCCCCATATTCGATAGACCTACGACAAAAGATATTAAGTGCCTGGGAAAATAAAGAAGGTACACAAAGAGAATTGGCGGAAAGATTCAAAGTTAGTTTA
>LJOT01000790.1 GCA_001672075.1 Anabaena sp. CRKS33 | reverse complement strand
ATTCTTGCATTACTTTACTCGTTAATTGTTGCACATCCGTTAAACTCCTAAAAATAGCAAGATAGCCTTTTTCATCACTAGCAAACTGAGATTCAGCAAGAGTATAAATTAATTCAGCAAGGTCTGCACCAATTCTGGAAAACTCAGTCAAGTCATCTTGAGATAAATTAACCTCCGGTTTATTGATTAAAGATTGATAGCGTCTTGATAAAATATCTAATATAAAAAATTTACCATGCCGATAAAACATCTTCTGCTTATTTGTCAAAGACTCCGCATAAGATATAAGACTCTGATCAAGATATTCAAATATACGCACATAGCGACAAAGTGTAATTCCTGAAAGATTGTTATTAAAAAGAGTTGAAGAATAACGCTTGTAAAGTTGACTAGGTTCTTTTTTGGCAACAACAATTATTTCAGTATTACCGCTAAAAAAAGCCAGAGCTATTGCTGCTTGTTCAATGGTGATAGCATCTTGATTATCTGCTGATGGACGATATTGATAAACAATATTTGATACCATACATTCTTGCCGCAACCGTTCCTGATTGGGATCTAATGCTGCAAAATAAATATCA
>LJOT01000789.1 GCA_001672075.1 Anabaena sp. CRKS33 | reverse complement strand
ATCACCTAACTTACTTACCAAACTATTACCCACCACAATTTTATAATCAAGATTAGGTAATGCTTTGGGTTGTTTTTCATCTACAATTAAACTCAACCAAAAACGTAATCTAGCAATATCCACAGCACCCCGTTCAATATCTACCCCATAAATACTATTTTGGATAATATTTAATTTCACTTCCGCACCATGAAAGTTAGTCGTATTCCCAAATTCCAAGGTATGTAGAGTTTGTTTTGCGGTAAATATTTCGTGTAACAAACCCATAGGAAAAGCACCCGAACCAATAGCAGGATCACAAATCTTTACCTTATCTAATGCTTGATTAAATTCAGTAGCATACTTTTTAATTAACTTTTGATCATCATTATCTAATTTATTTTTCAGTAACTTTTCAATTAATGTCCTATTTATTTGTTTAGAAGCATCAAATTTAGCTAAACTTACATCAGTAATAACTTCATAACCGTGATTTTCAAACCAAGTAGTTAGATACTCAATCAAACTTTCTTGACACATATAATGGACAATTTCTTTAGGAGTGTAATATGCACCCTTATCTTTATTATCTTCCAATAAATTC
>LJOT01000439.1 GCA_001672075.1 Anabaena sp. CRKS33 | reverse complement strand
TCAGCCATGAGTTTGATTTTTTCCAATTTAAACAGCATCTACCAATTCAAAACGAATTTTTTTACCAAGAACTCTTGCAGCTTTATCAATTGTTTCTAAAGTAACAGAATGATGATCAGGATCTAAAAGTCTATTAACAGATGATCTACTTGTTTTCATTTTCTCAGCCATTGCTGTTTTAGTAATATTTTTCTCAGCCATTGCTGTTTGAATTTGCCAAACAATTACTCTTTTAATAGCTATTAAATTTATTTCTTCTAATGTTCCTTCCTCTTCTAAAAACGCATCAAGAGAAGAACCAACATAAGGATTTTCTGTCATATTTACGCCTCCAATGTGTGTTTGCGTTCCCAGGCTAAATTTAATTGTTGTTTTGGGTTTTTTTGACTTTTCTTAATGAAGCCATGCAGCAATATCATTTTACCTGCATAGAAACAAAATAACACACGAGCAATTTTATTTTGTGGTAAATTTGTTCTGACTTCAAATAATCTATCACCCATTGGACGACAGGTAGGCATTCCAATTGGCCAACCAAATTCAACTGTTTTGATATCAGCACCAATCAAAAATCTTTCCTCTTTAGATAAACTTTTTAACCAATCACGAACTGGTTCAGTGCCATTTTCGTTTCTATAAAATTCATCCGGAACTTTTTTATCTGTCATACATCAAACCTAATTAAATGTAGAAGTAGGTATTAGTATTTTGCATACTTTTATCTAACAACTACATACGTTATATTTGATGTTATATTATATTGTACCTTTTTTGGTACAGAAAGTCAATAACTATTTATAAGTCAATTCCCAACTGCTGACGTAGTTCGTTAATATTTTGCGGTTTTAAAGTTCTGGTTTTTGCTCTTTCCAAAGCAGTTAAAAGACGTGCTGCATTTTTAGGGGAGCGTAGTAAATGAGTTGTTGCTAATAAACTTTCTAATTCGTCCGCAGCAATTAGGGCGACGTTTTCACCATCAGGTTGGGTAATAATCATTACTTCTCTATCTGCAACTACTTGAGCGCAAATGTCAGCTAGGTTATTACGAGCATCAGTTAAGTTTGTTTGATTGGACATGGTGGGATTTTTCCTCATGCTGTAGCTGATATTTTCTAATATTATCAGTTAGCTTTCTAACCCGTCTGGGAATTAATTCCCAGTCTCATAGTCGAAGTCCGTCAAAACGGACTCAATGATTATACTTTAAGCTGTTTGTTTAGTATTATATTCAACACTTCCCCAACTTTCAGGAAGAGGGTTAACCCAGGAAATAGGAACAGAAACTACATCTAGAGTTTCACCATCTTCAAAGACTTCTAAAATATATCCTGGTTCTGGCTGGGTCGTAGTAGGATTGAGATGATCTAAAACAACCCCCTTATTACCAGCTTTTACAGGGCTGTTAGGAACATCTTGTTTTAGTTCTACCCATTGGAATAAGGTGGCTGTTGTCATCTTTTAATTCTCCTGTGATCTATCAGGTTTTAAAGTTATAAATCTTAATACTTCTGTTCCTTCATCTTGTTGCCAGATGGTGATAACCCTGAGTAAGCGGCCATTTGGACCATGCCATTGACTTTTAACAGTAAACTGAGTTCCATAACCAGTTGGGGTAACATCTGAAATTTCAGAACCTTTCACAGCTTTTATTATATCGTTTTTGAGAACTTCCCAGTTATCTAGATTATATCCGGCTAAAGCCAAATATCCTGATTTATCACTTTTAGGCTGATACACCAGTAGGTATTTGGTGATCTTAGCATCCTGAATTACTAAATTCGATGGTATTGTCATAACACTTATGTATAATAAATTTATCCTTACTACAAAGATAGTAAACTAAGTATGAATATTCTGGGCAACTTAAATGAAGCTCAAATCAGCATTAAATAAGCAAAAAGGGCATCCATTCAGGATACCCCTTAATCTTCTAAATTAACCCCAACCCTACGCCCCTACAGACTCCTTCGCAGCATACAACACTTCAGCCGAGATATCCTTAAACCCACGTTCACGAGCAAACTTTTCCGTAGCTTCTTTAGCTTCTAAACTGGGAAAACTTGATGAATTAGGATCTTCCCAGTTTAATTTTGCATCATAAATATCTGCCCATTTTTCCAAACGGCTAATAGTTTCTTTACTTAATGGCATCGTTTCTGGATCAATATCTCCAGCTTTATCATAACTAGCCCACCATAGTGGGTAGCATCCATAATCAGCC
>LJOT01000788.1 GCA_001672075.1 Anabaena sp. CRKS33 | reverse complement strand
TGCCTCAATAGAGGTTTTACGTGGCTATACACTCCAGGATTTGTACCATGAAACAGAGACTCGCACCCAAAATAGTCCCATGTATTACATTTAGCAAGAGGTTTTCAGCGATTTTACATTTGTTTACACAGTTTGGTTTTTTCATACCAACTTACTGTTACAGCAAGTTCAGATTGAGTGAGGTATACTTTATGCGGGCAAGATGCCCGCACCACAAGAGTTTTATCATTGCTCAGGTGCGTCAGATATCAAGAATCTGTTTATTTGCAAGATTTATGCAGTAGCAAAGCACCCTACAACTTGCACTTTAAAGACAACAGGACTTACGCAAAATATCTCTCAAATCCTCATTCCTCCGTGACCTCTGTGCCTCTGTGGTTCGTTATTCCATGAATCTTACGTAAGTCCTAGACAAATTAAAATGTAGAAGGACGAAGAGTAATTATGTTTGTGCAACTAATTTCCAACTTACCATCATTAAAATTCCATAAATAGTAAATCTTAGCGGACGCAGAGGGATAATCTCACAAAGTTTCGCACCGATAATCACTCCGGGAACAGAACCAATCCAAATTGGGATTACT
>LJOT01000438.1 GCA_001672075.1 Anabaena sp. CRKS33 | reverse complement strand
CAACCTACAAATATTGGAGGTTATAAAGAATGAGTAAAAGTATGCCCGAATTACAGCAGATTTGCGGTTTATGAGGTATCTGGAAAAGATACCCTAAATTAAAACTTTTATCCGAGGATTGTTCAAAAACTCCTGACTATTTTTTATCAACTTTTCACCCCAACCATTTTCTTTGAGAAACTCTATCTTTCCATAACGTTTATCTAATTTTAATGCCGTTTCTGCGGATTTCAAACCGGCTTCTTGATCACCTTTAGCATACAAAGCTACACCTAAAGCTAAATGTGCTTCTGCAAAATTGCTATTTATTTTTATCGCAGTTCGCCAATTACTAATTGCTGTTTCTAGTTCTCCCATTTCATAGTGAACTATGCCTAAATTGGTGTATGCTTCGGTAAAGTCGGGTTTTAATTTAATGGCTTGATTCCAATCATTAATTGCCTGTTTATAGTCTTTTAAGAAATAGTGAGCAATACCCCGAACATAGTAGGCTTCCGTAAAGTCGGGTTTTAATTTAATGGCTTGAGTATAATCATCAATTGCTTGTTTGTAGTCTTTTAATTGAAAGTAAGTAAGACCCCTATCACCATAGTATCCTGCATTTTTAGGATCAAGTTGAATGGCCTGAGTATAATCATTAATTGCTTGTTTGTAGTCTTTCAATTGAAAATAGGCAAAACCCCTAAGATTATAGTAAATAGCATTTTTAGTGTCAAGTTTAATCGCTTGAGTTAAATCATCAATTGCCTGTTTGTAGTCCTTTAATTCAAGGTAAGTAAGACCCCTCGCATTGTAATATATTGCATTTTTATCGTCAATTTTAATAGCTTGAGAGTAATCATTAATTGCCTGTTTGTAGTCCTTTAGTTGAAAGTAAGCAAGACCACGACCGACATAGTATATTGCATTTTTATCGTCAATTTTAATGGCTTGAGTGTAATCATCAATTGCCTGTTTGTAGTTTTTTAATTTATCATAAGCGACACCCCTATCACGATAGTATGTTGGATTTTTAGGGTCAATTTTAATGGCTTGAGTGTAATCATCAATTGCCTGTTTGTAGTTTTTTAAATTCCGGTGATAATCACCTCTAGCTGCATATACAACACTAATACGTGTATTGTAAGAGCTAATCATGATTTCATTATCTTTAAATTCAGAGTATCTGAGACCTCCTACAGTGTATGGTGCATTTTTAGGGTCACGACGAATAGTTTCTGTTAAATCAGATATAGCTTGTTTGTATTGTTTTAACCCAGAGTAAGCAATACCCCTGTACCCATAGTAAAAAACGCTCTTATCGTCAAGACGAATGGCTTCCGTAAAATCTTTTATGGCTTTTTTGTACTCTCTTGAAATTACGTATTGCATACCCCTGACGCTGTAATATTCAGCATTTTTAGGGTCAAGTTGAATGGCCTGATTAAAATCATCAATTGCCTGTTGATGCTTATTGAAAAAACTGTAAGCAATACCCCTTGAGTAGTAATATTGAGCATTTTTAGGGTCAAGTTGAATGGCCTGAGTAAAATCATCAATTGCCCTTGCCGGTTCATACTTATTTAACATACGGTAAGCAATACCCCTTAAGTAGTAATAGTCGGCATTTTTAGGGTCAAGTTGAATGGCCTGATTAAAATCATCTATGGCTTGTTGATATTTTTGTAAATTCAGATAGGAAGAACCACGCACAGCATAAGCAAATTTAAACAGAGGATAAAATTTAATGGCTTGATTGTATGCCTCAATTGATTCAGGAAAACGCTTTAATTGAGCAAGGGATAAACCTCGCCAATAGTAAAGATCAAATTGATTAGGACTCAGAGCAATGGCTTGATTAAAAGATGTTAAGGCCTCGGAATATTTATCTAATAACCCAAGCACTCTACCCCGCAATTTCCAAGCTTGAGCAAAGTCGGGATTAATTTTAAGAGCTTTATCAAAAGCAGTAATAGCTTCTGTATCTTTTTTTTCACTAAAAAATATCACCCCCTTGAAATACCAAGCTTGATAAAAATCCGGTTTTTTGCTAATCGCTTTATCAACAGCTTTTATTGCTTCTGCATATTTTTGAGAACGCCATAGTTGATTAGCATAATTTAGCCATGATATTTCATCATCGCTATTTTTAGGAACTTGATCCAATGGTAATAAATATTCACTAATTACATCCTCTTCCGATTTTTTTAGTGTAGCTGGTGCAGTAGTTTCGACTTTTAAATCT
>LJOT01000157.1 GCA_001672075.1 Anabaena sp. CRKS33 | reverse complement strand
AAATAACATATCAGGTAAATATAATAGATACACTGATAATTCATTTAAATAGGATCAAATAAATTCTTAATTGAGTTAGTAAATTGAGGAATTACGCCATGTCAGATATTTTAAAAATATCCAATGAAGATATTATTTATCATCTAAAAATATCTTGTCAAATCCCTAGTTTATTAGAGGCGATCGCCACTAGAAAAGTTATTACTGAAAGATCTGAAAAAGTAGGGATTACTGTCGAAATATCAGAGCTACAAGAGTCCGCAGATAGGTTACGATTAGCTAATAGACTGATTAAAGCTGAAGAAACCTGGGAATGGTTACAGAAACATTATCTTTCCTTAGATAATTTTGAAGAAATAGCACATCTCAATATCTTATCTACAAAATTAGCTCATCATTTATTTGCTGATAAAGTTGAACCATTCTTTTATGCTCATCAACTTAATTACAGTGCTGCTGTTACCTATGAAGTGATATTAGATGATGAAGACTTAGCGTTAGAGATATTTTATGCTCTTCAAGAAGGAGAAATTAGTTTTCAAGAAATTGCTCGTCAATATATTCAAAATCCTGAAATAAGACGTGCTGGAGGGTATCAAGGTATTCGCAAACGTAGTGATTTTAGACCTGAAATTGCCTCTCTAGTATTTGCAGCTAATCCCCCACAAATTCTCAAACCAGTAATTACACCAAAAGGAGTGCATATCATTATAGTTGAAGAAATAATTGAACCGGAATTAAATGAACAAATGCGTGTACAAATCCTTGGCGATTTATTTACTAATTGGTTAAAAGATCAAGTTAATAAATTAGAGATTGTCGCTACATTAGGACAAAGTCCTAATTTTTCCTCTTCTCCAGCAGAAATATTGAGTAAAGCCAGTTAAAATTGAGAAGAGTTAGATCCCTGACTTCTTTAACAAGTCAGGGATCTTGTTATGATATGAGATAATATTCAGGAAAACTATCTATCTAATGGGGTATAGATATCCTGTGAATGTGTATTAAGATAAGGGTATTGTAATTTAATTTTTTGTAATGCAAATTGTTCAAAAATAGCTGTCATTCGACTTTCTGAATCATTTTTATCTGCTTGCCAAGCAGCAATTAAACCATTAGCAATAATTTGACAACGATGAGTACCAAAACTTTCTTTTTCACCAAATTTATTTTCTGGTTCTTCAGCACAACTCAATCCTGGTGCTAGTGGCTTAGTAAACAACGGTACTTGTGGAGAAAAAATCTCTTCATTTGCTAAATACACCTTTTGCAATATAGGGTAAATAGTCTGATACTCATGTTTATTGAAATATAGCACGGCTGAATCATAACGTCTATATTCATTGGGAGTATATAGAGCCTTAAATGAGAAAGTAACTGGCAGATTATTGAGTTCTGTAGTTATATTTTCCATCACTGATAATGCACCTTCTGGTGATACATTAAAGTAAATTCTCAGAATATCTTGATTATGTTCAGTTCCTAAATTAGATGCTGCCATATAAAATCCGTTTTGAACTAGATTCTTTGGCATTTTGATCGCTACTAAGTTACCGACGGTAGCAGACTTGTCAACTTCTGATAAATATAAATCCCGCTCAATATGCAAGGTTAAACCATTTTTATGCACTGCCAAAGATCCATCTTCTTCTTCATTAATTACTAACCAATCTTGACTCCAATAGCCTATACCTTTATTACTGGTATGTAGTCGTTCATAAAAAGCCAAATCTATGCCAAATAAGCTATTATTACTGAGGTTATTTGTCTGGGAATCAGTGGTAGAAAAATCATGCCAAGAACCGTTATAATAAGCACTATAAAGAAAATTACGCAATTGCATACTCAAATGTTTATGTTGAATATCCAAGGGTAAATCTTTAAAGCGAGAGATTACCGATTCTGGCAAGTCAAATAACTTGTATTCTGGATGTTTAATTGCATAAAATGATTCAATTTCCAAATTATCAACAATATTTTGCAGTGCTGTTTGTAACTCTTTTGGTAATTGGAAAAGTTGACTTTTTATAGAATCTAATACTTGCATACAGGCTTTCCTTCTCTAAACAAGAGATAAATTTTTAGAAGTTATTGTTGAAAATTCTATTCCCAAAATGGTGGGAATAGATGCTTGGGGACGACATAATAAACTCTTAGCAACTTGGAGCATACAGATACTAGAATTATCAAATATTTTTTCATATTGAACTCTAGCTTGAATGGCTCTAATTAATGCTAAACCGCTAAATTGCATGACTAATTGGCAGAAGTCTGGACGAGTTTCTAAAATTGCTGGAAAGGTATTTAAGTAACTACTAACTAATGTTGATAAAGAGGGTTGAATCATTGATAACGGAATAGCAGCTAAACGCAAACATTCTTCAATGGATATGCTTTTATTAGGCACTATGCTATGCAACCAAATTTGTAAATAGCTAGCAATTATTGTCCCTAAATCATTAGCAGGATCTCCCCAATTACCTCTTTCCCAATCAATCAATCTAATGATATTTTGATTTCCTACTAGTTTCTGCTCAATTTCTGGTTTCCAATGCAAAAATAAAAGAATATTATTAAGCTTGAGATCATTATGAGTCAGACAACAAGGAGTAAAAGCCTGACTCAATTCTTTAATTGCTTTTCCTAAATTATCATAACGTTGATAGAGAGAAAAAAACTTCAAACCATCAGCAGGAACTTGACCAAATACTTGTGGTGTAATTCTATCTAATCCTTTGGTGATATTTTGATGATTGAGAGAATTTTCTAGAAATTCTCGATAGCTTTTATTATTTATTGTTAAGCAATGTACTGTTGCCAAAGTTGTACCAATTAACTGGGAAATCTCCACAGGAAATATCTGATCTTTAGCGTAAAATTCTGCTAGATCTTGATATTGATTTAAGTAATTAAAAATAATGATAGAGTTTTCTAAGTCAAAATGAATTACTTCCGAAAAAGATGAGCTTAAATGCTTAATTTCTGGAAATTGTTGACAAAAATCATGAATTTTCCATTCATCTATAAATTCACCCAAGGTTTTACCATTTCGATCATGACGCTCTTGTTTTACTAAGAGTTGACGACCATCTGCTAAACTGATTAATAAGTTAAAGTTTTTAGCAGGTTTTAGCTCTATTTTACTGAGTGACTGCTCTTGTGGATGACAAATTTCGTGTTGAATTAAGTAATCAAACACATTGCTAGAACTGATGATAAATGGCATAATTGCTGATGATAATATGTGAAAGAAGTCAATGATATCCGAAATAAACTGGTTGTGTTATTTCAAAGATCACAAAAAGTTTCTCACCTTGTTTGTTAAGAACAAGATGCTATCTATAGCAAAAATTGCTAACATAAATTCTAGCCCCTTAACACCGTAATAAAATATTTGATTCATATCATTATCCCCACCGCCAAAAGAAGATGATAATTCCTTATTATTCAGATCCTTAATAAACTCTATTTCCTGGGAGATAGGTAGATCATAAATTCTAATGGTTGCCATTCACTACCTTGAGAAAAATTAAATTCTAATTTTCGTAAATTGTCAATTAATCTGCCCGCAGATCAAAATATCAACACCAATCTGATTAACTATCCAGAATTATTAGTAATAGATTGTTTCTTTTACTTTTTCATTCTGGATAGGTATTAGCAATCCTGACAGAAACTATAAACATCTATATCGGTGTTCACAATTCCTGGAGGATTGCTAAATCAGCCTTGCTAAAGCTAAGGAATTATTATTACCAGTGTCGGCTAGCAGAGTCGCTATGACTAAAAGATTGAGCTATACTCTTAATACTAGCGATCGCATAGCCACCAACTAAGTATTCAAGGTATTTCACACCAAAATCGCCATATTCTCCAAAACCGCTATAATTACTACCACCACCATGTACTGCTACAGAACTTGCATCATTGAGGTCATCAAGATAGCTTTCAGAATCTTGGAATAATTCAGAACCAGTTACATTTAATTGGGAAAGAGTAATACTTGCCATAACTTCCTTGTTTTTGTAAATGAGACTTGTGAGTCAGTTAAGTTTGTGTTTTCTTAACTGTTACTCCTATTTTTATTTAAGAAAAATAGAAAAATCAAGGCTTTGAACCTAGTAAAAAAGACACAAATAGATGAATTTTGTCTTTTATTAAAAGTTAACTTCGTAGTTTAAGCTACAGGCTATTTTAGGTTTATGAACTACACCCTTACACACTCCCCGGTATTTTTGTGCCTGACAAAGTTGAAATCTGCTGTAATTAAATAAGAAAATCGTGGATCTTCAGATTAAAACATCTGAAAATACACGAAAGCAAGGAAAATATTCAATTTACAACAGCATCTTTTAAAAAGTAAAGTTAACTCCCAGACTATCTGTTGTATCTTGGAGGGTTATTTTCCATTCGGCTATACTACTGTTTATTTCTTTGATCATGGTGGAAAAATCATTAGTATTGGTAGTAGTATTGTTACTGTTGGTCATGTTATATCTTGCCATTTGTCTTCTGGTCATGTAACCACCGTTGATATTTTTCATTTCCCAAGGTGTTAGTTCATCCAGAATCGGTTCTGGAATCCTTTTTCCTAATTCGGAAATTATGATTTTCACTATTGGTTTACCTCCTCAAATACTTTATTCCCTGGAATAAAACTATCAATTTATCCCCTACTTATATTTTGGAATAGTATCTGACAAAACAAATGATTTTTAGCTAATTTATTAGACAGAATTAAGGGTGTTTTGTCTATGAAAACAAAAAAAGCAAAGGAAGTTTATTTGAGTAACTTCCTTCGCTTTAGATAAATTAAAAACTATCAACTTCTATCGCCAGTTAGAAATTTCTAACTTTACTAATTAACCAACAAATGCTAACCGAGGTGCAACTTCTTTAGGAGGTTCTACACCTTTTAAGTAGGCAAGAACGGTATCAGCATCAGATACTTCAAAGGGGTCACTACCGCAGTTGTCTTCAAAACCAGGTTCAACGAACATTTTTTCAATTTCGCCGTTATTAACAACCATTGCATAGCGCCAAGAACGCATTCCGAAACCGATGTTAGATTTATCAACTAACATTCCCATTTTCCGGGTAAATTCTCCACTGCCATCGGGTAACAAAAAGACATTTTTAGCACCTTGTTGTTTACCCCATTGGAACATAACAAATGCGTCATTAACTGACAGACAAATGATCTGATCAACACCTTGCGCTTTAAATTCTGCAAAGAGTTCTTCGTAACGAGGTAAATGGGTGGAAGAACAGGTGGGGGTGAACGCACCAGGAAGGGCAAATAATACGACTTTTTTACCACCAAAAATCTCTTCAGTGGTTACATCTTGCCAACGGTAAGGATTGGGTCCAGGTACAGATTCATCCCGAACACGAGTCTTGAATACTACATTTGGAACGTGAGTAATAGCAGTCATAAATACCTCTTTTTTAGATGGAAGATTTTAACTCGTGTCTTTAACTTACAAATCAGAATAATTCTGATTTAGGAATTTGTCAATAGTTATAAATACTTATTTTATCATGTATTTTTTAAAAAGCTTTAATTCTGAAAAAGGAAAAGTTATAATAGGAGTTTATATCTTTATATAATCAAGTAAATCCTATGCAGCAAAAAGCTAATGATATTATCAAAACCCTGAAAAGTAGAGGGTTGAGAGTCACACCCCAAAGATTTGGGGTTTATGCCAACCTATTAGCAAGGGAAGATCATCCTACAGTTGATCAAATTTTGAGAGACTTAAACCAGGAAGCACCGACTTCCTCCCAAGCTACGGTGTACGCGGCGCTTCAAGCACTGCGTGAAGTGGGTTTAGTGCGAGAAGTGCTATTACAAGAGGGAATATCTCGTTATGATGCCAATGTAGCGCCCCATCATCATTTTCGCTGTACCTGTTGTGGTGCGATTGAAGACATTAACTGGAATGTTTTTCCCGGTATTGATGTCAGTCAACTGCGGGAGGGGTTAACAGTAGAAAGGTATGAAGTGACAGTTGAGGGAATCTGCGATATCTGCGGTAATCACACTTAATCCTATCACTAAGTATAATTACATCAGATTGTGAGTAAATGAAGTCCAAAATAATCAAACCCTTGTGGTGCGGGCATCTTGCCCGCTACAGGTCTACCTTATAGGTCTGGAGGGAGAAACTAATCTTTAATTAACCCCTCCAAAATCGTCTGTAAATCCTGGGTCAAATCACTTACACCCTTTCGTAAGGCTTGTTTATTGCCTTGACAATTTTCCCATCTTTCATTAATGTTAATCGCTTCACCAACAGAAATCATGGCTTGTTTCCAACCTAAACGCGGCCTGCCTGGTAAGGTAGAATCTTTAATGCGAGACAACATATCAAACATTAATAAAATCGTTTCTGCAAATCTTTCTGGCGTTGGTTTTTCTAGAATATAATTAGCAGTAACTGCCACGAAACTTTCAGCAATTCTCATATGTTGCATTTTCAAATCTGCTTCTTGGGCTATCCAATCAGCTAGACCACGTTGGAAAGGTGATAAACTTTGAATATCAGCGATATCATCCCGATAAATATAATTCCAACCAGCATCTTCTAAACGGCGACATCTATCAATAAAATTACCTTGAGGCTGGATATTAAAATACTGTTCGGCAATTTTTAAAGCTGTATCCATCAATCGGTGTAATCTAGTAATTAAAATTTCATTTTTGGGAATTTCGGAAGTTATAATTTCTGGCAATTCTTGATGATAAAAACGCCGATAAAATTCCTCCATTTCCGAAATTAGATATTCAGATAAATCCACCACCCGCTGATATAAAATTTCTTCCTGTTCCTTGGCAATTTCACTAGTTTTCCTAACAGGTAAACCGCTATCAAGTTCTAATTTAGATAATAGCCAATCTATGCTTTTCCAAGGTGGGTTCACATAGCTATATTGAATCCCAATCGGAATAATAAAAACCTGTTCTTCACGGTTAGCTTTTTTTAAATCTTCCACACACCAAAAACCCAATTGGGCTACACCAGGTTCTAAGGGACTGACTATACTACTGTGTCCATTTGTACCACCTTCAGGAGCGATCGCTATAGGCATATCTGCGGTTGTAAATAATTCTCGTGCCTTATTAATGGCCATCCTATCTATGCGTTTACCCCTGCGTATAGGTATACCACCAAGTCTAGAAAATAACCATCCTAACCAATTTCCTGCCCAGATTGTCATTCCCCGGTCATAGATAAAATAGCTGTGAAGTGGATATTTGAGCTTAATACCTTTTTCTCGCGCCACATTAGGGACAATCCGTGATAGCAAATATGACATAGATAGAGGATCTTCCACCTCCGGGTGACGAAAAGCAATTAAAAATCGGACTTGACCAGCCTGAAATTCATGGTATAATTTAGCTAATGCTTCTGCATTTTTGGCTTGAATATTTACAATACCAGCAGGTAGCCAAGGTCTAGTTCTCACCCGTAAAATAAAAGGCAAAAACCAAGATACAATTTTAACAACCAATGGATTATGACATTGGGGAATAAATTTCAGCGGTGGTTGGGTGGAATGAATAGATTTAGGCAAGTTGTTCTCCTGTAGTGTGGCGAAAAAAGCTAAAATTGAGAAATCGCTGCTAATTTAATGATCATAGTCAATGCTCACCAGATATGAACACACCACCAGACCAGCGAAAATTTGCTCCAGCAACCCAGCGCAACCGCGAACCCATTCTAGAAGTGCTTTTAGAAATATTACCTCAAAATGGGACAATACTGGAAGTAGCCAGCGGTACTGGTGAACACGCTGTATTTTTTTCCCAACACTTAGCACCCCGGCAATGGCTACCATCTGACCCCAACCCAGAACTGCGTGCTAGTATTAGAGCATGGGCTGAATATCTCCCCTGTGATCATCTTAAACCACCCCTAGATTTAGATGCCAATTCACCAGTATGGCCTGTAGAAAAAGACCCATTGCCAGAACCACCCATTTCTGCTATAGTAAACATTAACATGATTCATATTTCTCCTTGGTCCGCTTGTTTAGGACTAATGGCAGGGGCTGGGAGAATTTTGCCACCAGGTGGTATACTCTACTTATATGGTCCCTATAAACAAAATGGAGAACATACAGCACCCAGTAACACTGCTTTTGATGAGTCTTTACAAGCACAAGATCCAGCTTGGGGAGTCCGTAATTTAGAGGATGTGGTTAAATCTGCTGAAGCACAAAATCTAACATTAATCAATGTTCAACCTATGCCAGCAAATAATTTTTCCTTGGTATTTGCACATCAATAGTTCAGGTTATTAGTATAAATTGTGTTTCGCGCTAAGACACAAAGGAGTAATTTGATACTCTAGTTCAGCCATTCCCAAAAAACAAGTTACGGAAATAAACGAACCACTCCAGATACAGACAAAAAGAACTTGAGGGGTTTTTGATGTTAATCTAGTGGAGGTTAGCGGACTCGAACCGCTGACATCCTGCTTGCAAAGCAGGCGCTCTACCAACTGAGCTAAACCCCCAAGCTCTGTTTTTAATACAAATAATGCAATAATTATATAACTACACCATCGTAAACTCTTATGATTATTTTGTCAATACCATGAACCAAGAAAATTTTGTAGTTGTTGCTGCATTGTATAAGTTTGTCAGTTTACCTGATTATAGCCAACTGCAAGCACCTTTATTAAATTGTTGTCAGTTACAGGATATCAGGGGAACTATATTACTCGCTCCCGAAGGAATTAATGGTACAATTGCTGGTTCTCGTCAGGGAATTGATACAGTTTTAGCCTTTCTCCGTCATGACTCGCGGTTTACAGATTTAGAATATAAAGAATCTTATACGGAAATTCCCCCTTTTGAGCGGCTGAAAATCCGGTTAAAAAAAGAAATTGTGACTTTGGGAATACCAGAAGTTAACCCGAATGAGAAAGTGGGAACTTATGTCACACCTCAAGAATGGAATGATTTAATTTCTCACCCGGAAGTCACTGTTATTGATACTCGCAACGATTACGAGGTCACGGTTGGGACTTTTAAGGGTGCTGAAAATCCCCAAACTCAGACATTCCGAGATTTTCCTGAATATGTAGAAAAGCATCTTGATACCAGCAAACATAAAAAAGTGGCTTTATTTTGTACTGGAGGTATTCGCTGTGAAAAAGCATCATCTTATTTACTTTCTCAGGGCTTTGAAGAAGTTTATCACCTCAAAGGGGGCATTCTCAAATATTTAGAAGAAGTCCCCCAGGAAGAAAGTTTATGGGAAGGAGAATGTTTTGTTTTTGACGAAAGAGTTGCTGTCAGTCATGGCTTAAAACCGGGAAGTCATGAATTATGCTTTTGTTGTGGAAACCCCATTTCCGACGAAGATAAATCATCATCTGAATATGAAGCGGGAATTTCTTGCCCCCACTGCTTCCACAGTCTAACACCAGACAAAAGAAAACGACAACAAGAAAAATGGAAACAATACCAACTTACAAACTCAGCCAACACCTAACCTTGAGATTTTTGCGCGCAACAAAATCAATATCTAGCAAAAAATCTAGCAAAAACCCTAAGATCCAAAAGTAATCATTACAATATATGAAGATATAAATCCTTGGAGAACAATTTGTGGTAGCTAATCTTGCCCGTACTCAACCCAAAACTAATCAAAAATTGGGTAACTTTACACAAAGACACATTGGACCAAACCCTGATGATATTCAGCAAATGCTTGATACATTAGG
>LJOT01000156.1 GCA_001672075.1 Anabaena sp. CRKS33 | reverse complement strand
CACAGTGGAAATGATGGATGCTGCTGATGTTCAGGAATTTTGCGAAAGTGCCGGCTATGATTGGGAAATTATCTCCGAAAATAGTGAGTTAGCGATTCCACCAGCAATGAACGTGGAAGAAACTGACTGGCAAGCTGAAGCCGAAATAGAGGATACTGGGAAGGATTTTCTTTCCGCTAGTCCATCTGTCCCGGAAATTGCTAATCCTAATTTAGACAGCATTCGTCGTCAATTAGAAGGGCTATTATAATTTGTCATGGATCATTAGTCTGGTCAGTAAATGACAACTGACTATTGATTTGTTACCACTGACCAAGAATATAGACTACACAAAATGACAAATTTCCAGGAACGCGGCCATCTACTCACAGAACAAGTTAATCCTCATAGTCTCAATCTAGACCAACTCAATTCCCTGGAATTGGTGGAGTTATTTAATCATGAAGACCAAAAAGCAGTAGCAGCAGTAGCAGAGGCTAAGGTTGAGTTAGCAGCAGCTATTGATTTGACAGCGGACAGGTTGCGTCAAGGGGGACGTTTATTTTACGTGGGTGCAGGGACAAGTGGTAGATTGGGAGTATTAGATGCTGCTGAATGTCCACCTACTTTCTGCACTCCGGCCGAGTTGGTACAGGGAATTATTGCCGGTGGCGCTGGTGCATTGGTTCGCAGTTCTGAGGATTTAGAAGATCGATCTGAAGATGGGGAAAGTGCTATTTCTCAACGAGAAATTACCCAACTAGATGTGGTCGTCGGTATTACTGCTGGAGGAACAACACCTTTTGTTCACGGCGCTATTAACGCTGCTCGTCAACGCGGAGCTAAAACTATTTTTATAGCTTGTGTCCCCGCTGAACAAGTCACTATTGAGGTTGATATTGATATTCGTTTGTTAACAGGTCCAGAAATTTTGGCTGGTTCTACTCGTTTGAAAGCGGGAACTGTAACAAAATTGGCTTTAAATACTCTCTCCACTGGGGTAATGGTCAAACTCGGTAAGGTCTATGGTAATCGTATGGTTGATGTCTCTGTGACTAATCAAAAGTTACGCGATCGCGCTTTACGGATTATACAAGACTTGACGGGATTAAGTCGAGCAGCGGCGGTTTTTTTACTGGAACGCAGCGGTAAATGGGTGAAGTTGTCCTTATTAATGCACTGGACAGGTTTAGATCAGGAAGCGGGTAAGGAACTACTAGCTGCACATTTGGGTAATCTCCGTCAGGCTGTAACTAGTTATAATCAAGATCATAATTCCGGTGTTGGTAAGTAAAGGTATGAATTTGACTTCACCTATATTTAAGGTGTTTTAGCACTAGCGTAACGCACCACTCCAGGCACAGAGGACGCACAGAGGAAGAGTTTTATATCCTAGATTTGCGTCAAAATAGTGAAAGTTGACCTTCTTTTTTTAGTTTCCAACTGTTTTCTCCTATGCGTTCTCCTATGTCTTCTAACACACTCAAAATCGTTTGATTTTCTGGGGTAGTTCCATTTTTTAAAAGTGGTAATAAATGCAAAACTATTTCATCAAATCCTGGATTTTTTCTTTCTCTTTCCATTCTGCGTAAGTAACTGATTAAGTAGTATTTAATTCTCAGTTTTACATCAATATGTGATTTGAATTTTGCATCTTTTTTGAGAGTAAATAGTTCTGTTTTTTCATCATAGTCAAAATTACCTAATAAAATTGGTGTTAAATCAGAATATTCTTTTTTTAATAAGTCTAAAAAACCTAATTCTAAACCTTTGATAATTAGTTCGTCGTTAATTTGTTCCAGGGTTGCACCATCATTTTTAGCGATTATTCCTTCAATAGTTTGAATGACAATTTCTGCAATATCCATTCCTAAATTAGCTTTCATAATAGCTTTAGGACTGCGAACTTTACGAAAATTAATGATTAATTGTCCTGATAACACTGTAAAAGGGTTTTGTCTCTTTTTAAAGCTTGTTTGGCCATTTTTTTGTGGTACTGCACCAATATATTCAAAACCGCAACTTTCCGCAGTATCAATAATTAAATGCCAAAATTCAGGATCTTTATGGGCAAATACAAATGATAACCACCGGTCAAATTTTAACACTCGATACATTTCTTTGATGCTTTCGGCTATTAATTGATTATATTCATCTTTAGTTTTTTGATGTTCTCCTCCCTCAATTGCTTCTTGTTCATAGTCTGCTTCTGTTACTTCTAAATCTAACCAAGCATTCCACATTACAGATAAATCTAAATAGGGAATCTTTTTACCATAGGGAGGATCTGTATATATATAGTCTACACTTTCTTTGGAAATAAAACTTAAATCTGTGGCCGATTTCTTGAGAATTGACCCATAAGAAATAGTTTTTTCGTTAATAAAATATTCCATCTCTTTTTTCGCTGCAATTATTTTTTTAAATCGCATTTCAAAATAAGTCAAGATATCTATATCTACCGGTGAAGGAGCTATTCTATAACGATAATATGCAAATATAGAAGCATTACCTTGTCCTGCTGCTGGTCTATTAGGATTGTTATGATAAGTTAAATTTACTTTTGTCAAAAGTCCAGAAAACATTAACATTAAAGAATCTCTAATATTTTTGTTTTTCTCTTTTTTAATAATTGACTTTAATAAACCTAATTGTGCTAATTGTTTATCACTAAATAACTGTTCTACCGTTTCCACGTCTGAACCTTTAGGTAATTGTAAACCTTGAGGATAAGGATATTTTGTTAATGCTTTTTTGATATCCGCTTCCGTTTTAGGTTCTTTGTTTTCATATTCTGTTTTTACTCTTGCAAAAGCTGCTGAAAGTTCATCAAAATCTACAGGAGTAATTAAAGAATTAACCAGAAATACAGCCATAGGATTAATATCTGTACTAATGGCTTTTCTATTATTCATTAAAGCCTCAATTGCTGTCACCCCACTACCACCAAAAGGATCAAGAATTAAATCCCCCGGTTGACTAAAATTTTTAATATATTCAGCGACTACATTCCAAGATTGTTTAGTAAAATATCCATGAACTCCAAAATGTCTCTTAGCAGATTGTTTTTTAACTGGAATTTCTTCTAATAAAGGACGAGTATTATAATCAAAACTAACCTGATATTTAACTGTAGCTATGGTAGTTTCATAACTGAAATTTTTACCAGATTGAAAACTATTAGGTGATAAATATTGAGTTAATTTTTCCCAATGATATTCAATTTCATCCAGGTTAAAAAATAAAATAGGTATATTAGTTGCAGTGGTTTTAAATATAGAAAACTCTACACCATTACAAAGAGCAAAATAATTACTCCTAATTTCCGGGTGGGTAGCATAACTATAAACCTGTTCTATATGATCACCCTCTTTAATATTTTGATTTGGTGCTTTAGCGTCAAGTACCCAAGCAAAATTATTTTCTACCTTTAAAACATAATCAGGAACAAGATTTATAGGGCGTTTTTTACTACCAATCTTTAAAAAAGGATGTTGTAATGTTTTACTACGAACTATATTGATTTCTGTATACCCAAGTGCTTTTAAAATAGGCAGAATAATTACTTCTCTAACGCTATCTTCTTTGAAATCTGGATTTTGTTTTAGTGTCTGCAAGTTTAAATTTCCAAAAAGATTTTTCATTTTTACCCCTGATCAAATTTTTAGATTAGATGTGAGATTAGATGATTTCTTGCGGCTATCTTTGAAGTTTATTATGGTAGATTCCCCTATGATAACACTATCATAAAATAAAACCAAATCATACATAAAACTTAATAATTCAACAATGAAATTCAAATAAATTCAAAGTCTGACACTAATTTTTGAACAACAAAATCCCCGACTTTTAAAAATTAAATAAAAATTAAATAAAAATCAAATAAAAATCAAATAGGAGTCCTATATACAGGTTAAAAGTTTTGACAAGAGAGACATCTTTATAAACATCATTCCCTGTTCCTGTGTTCCTGTGTTCCCTGTTCCTGTGTTCCCTGTTCCTGTGTTCCCTATTCCCTGTTCCCTATTCCCTGTTCCCTGTTCCCTGTTCCCTTGTCATAACGACAATTTTTAACACCAACCTATAGTTTAATTGTAATTGCTGTTATTTTTTAGGTGTTGCTTCACCAAATTTAATGACAAGGGAAATTGATATACTCACTATCAAAATCAATGTCATACTTAAAGCTGAACCAAAACCCCAATTTTGAGTAGCACCAAGAAACTGATTATAAACTAATCTGGCCGCTGTCATGCTGGAAGCACCTCCTAATAATTCGGGGTCAATAAAATCCCCTAATGCAGTAATAAAAACCAGTAATGAACCAGCCGCAATACCCGGTAAAACTTGAGGTACAGTCACTTTTAAAAAAGTTTGGATGGAATTTGCACCTAAATCAGCAGCAGCTTCTAATAGTCTTTTATCTAATTTTTCTAGGGAAGCATACAAAATTAATACCATGTAGGGTAATAGGCTGTAACTCATACCAATTAATACAGCTAAATTACTATTGAGAATATCTAAAATTGGTAAACCAATACTGGTTAATAAGCTATTTAATAATCCGCTGGGACGCAAAATAGTAATCCATGCGTAAGAACGTAATAAAGAAGAAGTCCATAAAGGTAATACGAAAGCTAATACTAACAAATTTTGCCAGCGATTTGGTACTATTACAGCAATCCAATAAGCAACGGGAAAACCTAAAATTAAGGTGATAATAGTAGTACCAAAGGCAAAAAAAAGTGAGTTGAATATCACCTTTAAATAAATCGGTGCAAAAATGTGAATATAATTACTAAAACCACTGGGATTTACTAAATCCCCCGGACGAATATCTGGGACTAAGCTTAACTCGAAAATGATTAATGTTGGCAAAAGTAATAATATTAATAACCAAATACCAGATGGTGCTAGTAATGTCAAGGGAGGTAGCCAATTTTTCCAGGCTGTTTGTAATTTGTCTGTTTTTTTGAGGTTGTTAGTAGATTCCATTTGAGTATTAGGGTTTGGTGATTTTGGATAGGGTTATATATTTAATATTTAATATTTAAAATTGCCATTTTTCTGTATTTAGGTTTTGTGCTGTAACTGACCGATAAATCTAACCACAGAGGCACAGAGAACACAGAGGTAAGAGGTAAGGAGGTGATGTTTGATTTGATCATTAATTTTTCTATGTTAGTAATTGGGTCCAATATCTATCATAGGTTTCTTCAAATTTTCTGTATTTTGGTTTTGTGCTGTAACTGACGGATAAATCTAACCACAGAGGCACAGAGAACACAGAGGTAAGAGGTAAGGAGGTGATGTTTGACTGGATCATTAATTTTTTTATGTTAGTAATTGGGTCCAATATCTATCATAGATTTCTTCAAATTTTCCCAAGGGGGTAATTCGTTCACATTTTGCTAACATTGATTCGGGAGGAAATAAATTGCTGTTCTGTTGAATTTTCTGTGGTAATTGCTCAAATGCTTCTCTATTAGGGGTAGAAATATATAGTCTTTCGGCAATTTTGGCAGCTATGTCTGGTTGTAAAATTAAGTTGATCCAAGCGTAAGCACCAGGTAAATTAGGGTTGGATTTAGGAATGACAATGGTATCTGTCCATAATGAAGAACCACTACGCGGAATGACAAATTTTAGTTTGGGGTTTTCTTTAGAAATTCTCACCGCGTCCGCAGAATAACACATGGAAATTAATAGGTCTCCTGCTAGGATTTTATTTTGCCAAGCATCTGTGTCAAATGCTGCAATGGCAGGTTTGAGTAATTTTAATTTTTGATATGCTTGTTTTATTTCATTTTCATTTTGTGAGTTATAGGAGTATCCTAACATTCTCAAGCTTGCACCTATCACTTCCCGGACATCATTGAGTAAGGTAATCCGTTTATTTAATTTATCTCGATTTTGCCACAGATATTCCCAATCTTCGGGAGGATTTGAGAGTTTTTCTGAGTTGTATAATAACCCTGTTGTTCCCCAATTGAAGGGAATACTATAACGGTTTTTGGGGTCATAAATGGGATTATTAAATTGTGGAAATAAGTTATCTAGTCCGATTAATTGCTGATGATCTATTTCTGCTAATAATCCTTTTGCTGCCATTTTCTGTACCATAAAATCTGATGGATAAATAATACTATAAGTACCACTTCCCCCAGCTTGCAATTTCGCTAACATGACATCATTGGATTCATATACATCTGCTATTACTTTCATCCCTGTTTGTCTGGTAAAGGTTGTTAGTAATTCTTTATCTGTATATTGTGTCCATGTGTAAATATATAGTTTATCACTTTGATTAGGGTTAATATCTTTTGAGTTTACATTGGCTAGTCTCCAACCACAACTACCTAAAGATAAGGTGGAAAAAACTGCGATTTTTTTGAGAAGTTTACGTCTGTTAATCATTGGAGGAAATTGAGATTTGATAATTGATTCATGATTCTATAGGACTCCTATTTGATTTTTGATAGCTTGCGTGACGTAGCCATACAGAAGTCGGTACATACTGAAATCCTTCTTCCCTGTTCCCTGTTCCCTGTTCCCTAACTCAACCGAAAATTCACAGAATCAAACCGGATTCCTATATGTTAAGAATAATTGACCGCAGATAAATATGGATGATTAACTATTTTCCCATCTGACATTAAATGTTATTTTCACTAATAGCTAAACAGTCGGCTTTTTCCCACCAAGTATAAATGGTTGTATTCCTTTCTAGGAAGTTAGTGAATGTATTCGGTTGTAAAACATTAATGTTCATACCGTTGATTAATTCTATGGTATAATTAACATGAGTACCTGAATACATGACATTAATTAACCTTCCCGCAAAGCAGTTTATGGGTATATTGGGTGGATATAGGGAAAGTTGGATTTTTTCGGGACGGACGCTAACTACTACATTTTGGGATTTTTCCAGAGGTGTTTGTTCGCAGCGATTAACAATCATCGTTAATCCGGTTTTTGTTTCAACTTTCACACATTCTGCGTCTATTTCGACAATTTTACCACTAAATAAATTAGTATCACCGATGAAATCAGCTACAAAAACTGTTTGGGGACTTTCGTAAATTTGACTGGGAGTACCAATTTGTTCTATTCTGCCTTGATTCATGACAGCAATGCGGTCAGATAGAGATAGCGCCTCTTCCTGATCATGTGTCACCATGATAAAGGTTAATCCTAACTCTTGGTGAAGATTGGATAATTCAATCTGCATCTGTTTACGAAGTTTTAAGTCTAATGCTCCCAAGGGTTCATCTAATAGGACCACTGCGGGACGATTAACTAAGGCTCTCGCTAATGCTACCCGTTGTTGTTGACCACCTGAGAGTTGATGAGGAACACGCGATCGCAAGCTTTCCATTTTTACGAGTTTTAAAGCTTCTGTGACGCGACTAGTAATTTCTGATTTGGATACTTTTTTTAATCGCAGTCCAAAAGCAATATTTTCCCACACATTTAAATGATTAAATAAAGCATAACTTTGAAATACTGTATTCACAGGTCGTTGATAAGGAGGAACATCGGTCATTAATTGACCTTGAATCAATAACTTACCAGCATCAATTCTCTCAAATCCAGCCATTAAGCGCAGTGTAGTTGTCTTTCCACAACCAGATGGACCTAAAATACTAAAAAACTCTCCTTTTTTAACATTCAAATCTACACCCTGTACTGCTGGTTCTTGATTAAAAAACTTGAATACGTTGCATAATTCAACATCAAGTGTCTGTGAGGCTTTTAAATCTCTTTGATTTTTGATCCCAGTTTCAGCCATAATATCCAGTCCAATGCCCTCATTTCATATTTAATATTGTCAATTGTTGATTTTTCTCTGTTTAACCCCAAATTTCCTTTAGTCCTATGGCTATTTTACCACCATTGCTTAGTAGTCAAAAAAATACGCGCACAGTTGGACGTGGTGTCCAATCTACATTTGTCATTTTATTCACATTATTAATGTTATCTGGTATTGGCGCTCGATTGGTCTATTTACAAATTATACAAGGAGCGAAACATCGTCAACGGGCAGAATCTAACCGAGTGCGGACTATTCCTAAACAACCAGAAAGAGGTAATATTTTTGACAGAAATGGTAAATTATTAGCCAGCACTCGTTATCCTCGGTCTGTATATTTATGGCCTATGTCCCATAGAAAATCCTCTTGGTCTGTCCTCGGTCCACGTCTAGCGCAAATTCTGGAAATTCCCCAAGCAGAGATGGAAAAAACCCTTGAAGAATCTGCTGTTAATCCCTCTTCACTGATTCGTATTGCTCGCAACTTAAATGAAGCGCAAGTTACAGCATTAAAGGAGTATGAAAAAGAACTTCCTGGTGTGGAAATTAATACGGAAGCTGTTCGTTATTATCCCTATGGTAAAGAGTTGGCTCATGTACTCGGATATACTAGGGAAATTACGGCTGAACAGTTAGAAAAAAAGAAAGCCCAAGGCTACCGATTAGGTGATGTGATGGGTCAAATGGGTATAGAAAAGGCTTATGAAAAATTGTTAAGAGGTGAGTGGGGAGGTCAGCAAATAGAAGTAGATGGTAGCGGTAAACCCCTCCGAGTGTTGGGAACTAAACAAGCAAAATCTGGTAATGATCTACATTTGACCATAGATTTAGAGACGCAAATAGCCGCAGAAAAAGCTTTAGGTAATCGGAATGGGGCAATAGTAGCAATTGACCCTAAAAATGGTGCTATCTTAGCAATGGTATCTCATCCCGGTTTTGACCCGAATATCTTTTCTAAACAAAAACTTTCCCAAAAAGATTGGGAAAGTCTCCAAGGTTCGGAACATCCTTTAGTTAATCGTGCTATTAGCGTCTTTCCTCCCGCTAGTACCTTTAAGATTGTCACAACCACAGCGGCGCTAGAATCGGGGCAATTTTCTCCTGATACAGTATTACAAACCTATGGTTCTTTAACTATTGGTGGGACTAGATTTGGTGAATGGAATCATGCTGGTTTTGGACCACTGGGTTTTGTGGGAGCGCTACAGTGGAGTAGTGATACCTTCTTTTATCAAATTGGGAAGCGAATTGGCGGACCTACATTGATTTCATGGACTCGTAAATATGGATTTGGTCAAAAAACCGGTTTTGAATTTACTACAGAGGAAGCTAAAGGTTTAGTTCCCGATGAAAATTGGAAACAGAAAGTATGGAAAAGAGATTGGACTGTGGGTGATACTATAAATATGTCCATTGGCCAAGGGGCTTTACAAACTACACCTTTACAAGTCGCTGTCATGTTTGCTGTACCTGCTAATGGTGGTTATCGTGTCCAACCCCATTTACTCAAGGATAATGAAGAAGCTAAAAGTTGGAGAGAATCATTAAATCTCAAACCCACAACCGTTAATGTTTTGCGTGCTGGATTAAGGAAGGTAGTTAGCGAAGGCACAGGTAAGGTATTAAATACTCCGACTCTTCCCCCGGTAGCGGGTAAAAGTGGAACTGCGGAAGCTTGGAGACGAGGAGTTAAGGAAAATCACGCTTGGTTTGGCGCTTATGCACCCGCTGATAAACCGGAAATTTTAGTGGTGGCTTTTGCTGAACATTCCGGTGGTGGTGGTGGTAGTGTGGCAGCACCTATGATTTTAGCAGTAATGGAAAAACATTTTGCCGGCAAGTAGGTAAACCGCATCTTGTGGTGCGGGCATCTTGCCCGCTAATTGCCCAATATAATTATACAAGTTAAATGCAGTGCATCTGACTACAAAAATAATCTATGGTA